>NZ_JUEI01000016.1:0-127484 GCF_000802655.2 Paenibacillus sp. IHB B 3415
GCCAATACAGGAGCAACGGCAGGCACATACACCGTCGCTCCCCGTGCGGGAGTGTGGATTGAAACCATGCTGTTCACCTCTTATCGTTATTAGTTTTTGTCGCTCCCCGTGCGGGAGTGTGGATTGAAACATCACATCCCGGGTCAATCCGAACCTCTCCTGGTAGTCGCTCCCCGTGCGGGAGCGTGATTTGAAACAGGTTAAAGGCCTTTTTGTCGATGCCTACTTCGAGGTAGCTCCCCATGTGGGAGTGCAAAATTTGCGCTGCACTTAATATAGAGCGTCCCCTCACTGGGCGTGAATCTAACTGCCAGTCCGTTCTAACATCCAAAGGCTGCTTTCAAAAAGGCATAAAAAAAAGCTATCCCCAGAATGAATATGGAGATAGCTTTTTTGTGCAAACCTTTAACCACAAGTTTCAATCCACGCTTCCTTACAAGAAGGGAGCGACAATAGTACTTCACTTATATTATACGGAGGGGTGAAAGGTTGCAAGAAATCACGGTATGGGATATTTCGGATTATATTGGATTTTTATGTATACACCAGATTGATAATGAGTTAAGATGAATTCGAAGATAAAAAATATTAAACTTTTAAACACAAGAAGATGTTAATTCAAAAGGCAGGATATTCTTTATTGCTTTTCAATATAATATGATTTTATTTTATTTGGCTTCTTTAGACACCACTCAACAACTTGTTCAACAAAATGATTATATTTATGGAAAATAAAGCTAGGATATTGAAAACTATTGGAGTATTAGTAAAGATAGTTCTTCTAGCATATAAGGAGGTGAATAATGTACTACGCGCATAGCACGGATACTACGGATAAGAGCGATTGGCAGTTGTTGTTAGTTCATTTGAAGGAAGTTGCAGTACTGACAGCGGAATTTGCCCAGAAGTTCGGAATGGATCAGTGGGGCTATTTAGCCGGGTATCTGCACGACCTTGGGAAATACTCTGAGGAGTTTCAGCGGAGATTGGAGGGGACGAGCAAAAAGGTAGATCATGCAACAGCAGGAGCTAAGGAAATCATGAAGTTTGGATCTAATCAACGAATGGCTACAATCTTATCCTACATCATCGCTGGTCATCACAGTGGATTGCCTGACTATGGTACGGTTTCTGGAGCGGATGCTTGTCTTTCACGCAGATTGGAGAAAAAGCTGAAGGATTATAGCGCAGCTTTTAGTGAGATCAAGATTCCGGAATTGCCGGTACAGTTTTCATTGCAACCGGGAATATCAGCATCTTTTCAGATGTTTTTTCTGACACGAATGCTCTTTTCTTGCCTAGTCGACGCGGATACCTTGAACACAGAACGCTTCGCTAGTCCCAGCCAAGCGAATAAGAGAGGAGTAGCGGCTAACTTTCCTGTCCTGCTTAAACGGTTTCATAATCATATGGCGAATCGATTCTCTAAGCCCAGCAAGCGGATAGATTATTACCGGGCAGAAATATTCAACGAATGTATGGGCAAAGCCAAACTGTCCAGAGGTTTATTCTCGTTAACCTTACCTACCGGCAGCGGCAAAACATTAGTTTCACTGGGCTTTGCTTTGGAGCATACAGTCCAACATCCGGAGTTACAGCGTATTGTGTATGTTATTCCGTATACGTCCATATTAGAGCAAAATGCTGCTATCTTCCGTGAGGTACTTGGAGAAGAAGTTGTGCTGGAACACCATTCCAATGTTCAGCATGAGACAGATGAGTCAGAAGAAGATGTAGATGACGAGAAGGCTGCTCACAGGCTACGTGACTTAAGAAGACTTTCCGAAGAGAATTGGGACATGCCGGTTATAGTAACGACAAATGTGCAGTTTTTTGAATCGCTATTTTCCCATAAGCGGTCCAAGGCCCGCAAGCTGCATAATCTTACAAACAGTGTCATCGTGCTGGATGAAGCTCAGATGATGAATGGAGCTTTTTTCAAACCTTGTATGTACGCTCTGGAAGAACTGGTACGAAATTATGGATGTACAGTGATCATGTGTACTGCTACTCAACCACCAGCCTCGGGTATCTTAAATAATTCCCGTGGGAGGCATGAAGTCAAGGTTAAGGAAATTGTGACTCAACCGGAACTGCGATTCCAGCAGTTTGAACGTGTGCGAGTATCCAGCCGGGGGATTATGAGCTTAGATAGCTTAGCAGGTGAGTTGAACAATTTATCTCAAGCGTTATGTATTGTTAATACTCGTAAGACAGCCCGTGAGCTATTCGAGACTTTGCAGCGACTACAGGACAGACCGTCAGATGCTTTTGAAGGATTGTATCATCTAAGTGCGAGAATGTGTCCTAAACACAGAATGGATATTTTAAAAGAAGTCCGCAAACGCCTTGAATCGGGCCAGCCTTGTCTGGTCATTAGCACCCAATTAATTGAAGCGGGAGTAGACGTAGACTTTCCAGAAGTGTTTCGTGAACTGGCTGGACTTGATTCGATTGCTCAGGCGGCTGGGCGATGTAACCGGAATGGAAAACTGTCTCATGGGGAAGTGCGTGTGTACGGGAAAGTGCATGTGTTTGAGCTGGAAAGGGGACTACCCAAGGGTTGGATGAGTTTAACAGGCAATTTAGCCAGAACTATTCTAAATGATAGTTTGAATAAGGGACTTGATCCACTATCCATCTCCGCAGTTAAGAGTTACTTTGCCGAGCTCTCCTCGTTTCAGCACATCGGCAGTACAGATTCTACGGATGGTAAGGAGATTATTGCCAAGATTGAAAGAGAGGGTAGGCAACTCGCTTTTCCTTTTGCTGAGATTGGCCGAGAATTTCGGATGATTGATGAGCAGTTGGAGCCAATCATAATTCCTTATAAGACTGACGAGGAAAAAGAGAAGGGCGTAGATGAAGATAAAACTGCATTCTCAATCCTGCTTAATCGTATTCGTTATGCTCCTCATTTAAGCAGAGAACTCCTGCGGCAGCTTCAGCCTTATACGGTACAACTCTATGTTTATGAGTACAATGCCTTTAAGCACGCCGGTGAATTGACAGAGATTCGTGAAGGAATCAGAGTGCTGGAACGGCCTGGAACATGGTATAGCCAACAAACCGGAGTTAAGCCTTATTCTGCTGAGTGTGCTGCGAGAGAAATTTATATTTTATAGTGGATGTAAGGAGGTGAAGGTTATGGGATATGGTATTAAGCTTCATGTGTGGGGAGATTACGCGTGCTTTACACGACCAGAAATGAAGGCAGAACGGGTCAGTTACGACGTTATCACGCCTTCGGCGGCTCGTGGTATCCTGGAAAGCCTGCACTGGAAGCCAGCTATCCGCTGGGTGATTGATCGTATCCATGTGCTGAACGAAATTAAGTTTGAATCCATTCGCCGTAACGAGACGGAATCAAAATTATCTGCCGCTACTGTAAAGTCAGCTATGAATGGCAAAACAAGCAACGTGCGTCAGATCGTGACGGAGGAACGACAGCAGCGCATGACCTTAATGTTGAAGCAGGTAGGATACATTATAGAGGCGCATTTTGAGATGACTTCTGAAGCTGGGGCTACGGACTCTCCAGAGAAACACTATAATATTTTTCTCCGGCGCGCCCGTTTAGGGCAGATGTTTCAGCAGCCGTATTTTGGCTGCCGGGAATTCCCGGCTAACTTTCAATTGATTGAAAGCGAGCAGCCGTTGCCCCCATCTGATTATGCAGGGACAGGGGAACGAGATTTACAATGGATGCTCTGGGATCTCGATTACAAAGCTAATATGGAAGCAAAGTTTTTCCGTGCTGTAATGAAAGATGGTGTTATTGAGGTGCCTAATTTGAGCAAAGGAGGGAAATGAGATGATTACCCAGTCACTGTACAAGCGCTATTTACAACTCTCCCAGGACCCGAGCTCGGATATGGCCCCACCGGGATACAGCACAGATAAGATCTCTTTTGTGCTAGAGCTTTCTGAAGATGGACAACCTCTTCGAATTCTTGATATTCGGGATAATACAGGCAAACGGCCGTTATCTATACCAATGAATGTACCAGAGCATGGAGCACGCTCCAGCGGGGTGAAACCATACTTTTTATCAGATAAAGCCGAATATATTTTGGGCCTGATTGAAAAAAGCGGAGTTCGCTCCACCTCGCTCAAGAAGTTTGAAGCCAGCCGCGAACTGCATCGTTCTCTGCTGCGTGATTGCCATTCACCTAACGGACTGGCCGTTCTGAATTTTTTTGAACGCTGGAATCCTGAAGAGCCGGAGGGGGATGAATTCTTTCAATTGGATCTGAACAATGTTCTTTCCGGTACAGACAACAACTTTATCTTCAAGCTACAAGGTAGCGATGCCTACGTTCACCAATCACCTGAGGTAGTAAGCATCTGGGCTAACTCCCGAAGAGAAGCCAAGGAAGGAACGGTATATGGGACTTGCCTGATCTCCGGTGAAGCCAATCGTCCCATTGCCCGCACTCATGAAATCAAAATCAAAGGGGTTGCGGATGCACAATCGATGGGGGCGAATCTGGTATCCTTTAATTTCCCTGCACTCCTGTCTTATGGAAAAGAGCAAAGCTATAACGCACCCGTGAGCGAAGAGGCTTCTGCGGGCTATGCCAAAGCATTGAATCATCTGCTTGCTTCCCGCGAGAACCGGCTAAGAGGTGTCGGTGATATGACTATTGTTTTCTGGGCGGACCGCCAGCCGGGGCAGGGAAAGGAATGGGCTGCTCAAGAGGAAATGTTCGGAAACTTTTTTGACAACGAGCCGGACGAGCAGCCGAGTGAAGATTCTCAAGGAACAGAACAGCTTAAGGACATTATGCTTCGTGTCCGCAACGGAATGACAGTTTCAGAAGATATGTTACCCGCTTCCCAAACATCATTTACCGTGCTTGGGCTATCACCGAATGTTGCCCGTCTGGCTGTTCGCTACTATTGGCAGGGGAGCTTTGGTTCACTCTTCGTAAAGTTAGCACAACATACTTCGGATATGGCAATGAGTCGACCTGGCGACAAACTGCCAGCACTGCCAAGTCTTTTTCGGGTAATGCGCGAAACGGTTCATGCAAATATGGATTCAGGCAAAATGAAGAGTGCAACTGCTTCAATGGCAGGGGCTTGGTTTCGTTCGGTGCTTCAAGGGAGTGCCTATCCTTACTCTGTATATGCGGCAATCATCGGACGGGTAAGGGTTGACGGAAGAATATCACCTTTCGGCGAGACTTCCGGGAGTGCATGGATTCGTGCTTCTGTCATTAAGGCGTACTTACTGCGGTATGCACGAATTAATAACAATGATGTTCTGAAAGGAGCACTGACGATGGAACTTAATGAGAATACAGAGACACAGCCGGTGGCGTATAGACTTGGTAGATTATTTGCTGTCCTGGAACGGGCACAGATCGAGGCCTCGGGGGGATACGGTAAATTAAACACGACGATTAAAGACCGGTACTTTTCTTCAGCATCTACTACTCCATTGGCCGTATTTCCGAACTTAATTCGTTTATCACAAGCACATATTTCTAATCCAAAGGCGAAATACGGGAAGTTCAGAGACCGGGATATCGGCGAGGTACTGTCCGGCGTTCCCAAGTTTCCAACCCATTTGAATCTTGAAGAACAAGGGCTGTTTATTCTTGGCTATTATCACCAGGCGCAGCATACCGGAAATAAATCAAGCGGTTCTGAAACAAGATCCATTACTATACCAGCCGAAGAAGAGAAAGGTGAGGATGAACAATGAGTACTCCTATTAACCGCCATGAATTTACGATCTTTTTTGATGTTAAGAATGGTAACCCGAACGGAGACCCTGATGCTGGAAATATGCCGAGAATTGATCCAGAGACAGGGCACGGAATCGTTACGGACGTATGCCTTAAGCGCAAAATTCGCAATTATGTAGAAGTTACAAGAAACGGACAAGAAGGCCATAATATTTATGTTTCTGAAGGTGCTGTACTCAATGAGCAGCATCGTCAGGCTTATCGTGCTTTGCGCGAAGAGGATACAGATAAATTGAAAGAGTTGAAACCTGCGGATAAAGCCGAAAGCTATAAACTTACCCGCTGGATGTGTGATAACTTTTTTGACGTTCGTACTTTCGGGGCAGTCATGACTACCAAAATCAACTGCGGACAAGTCCGTGGTCCTGTACAGTTTACCTTCGCCAGAAGCATTGACCCTGTATTTTCCCAGGAGTTAACCATAACTCGTCAGGCTGTCACTCAAGAAGGTGCCGATAAGGATCGGGAGATGGGACGCAAGCATATTATTCCCTATGGACTTTATCGTATGGATGGTTATATCTCGGGGCATTTGGCTCAACAGACAAACTTTACTTCAGAGGATCTGGAATTGCTGTGGGCTGCTATTGAGAACATGTTTGAATATGACCGTTCTGCCTCCCGTGGACAAATGGCACTTCGCAAATTGATTATTTTTGAACACAGTTCTGTTCTTGGTAACGCACCTGCTCATAAACTGTTTGAACGTATTCATGCGGAAAGTGTTCCCGGTGTACCAGCCAGAGACTATAAGGATTATCACATCACTATTGATAATGCGGATTTGCCTGAAGGCGTAAGTTTGATTGAGAAATAAGGCAGACAAGAATGAGCAATTATCCTGAAGATGAATATTTAATGCTGTCAGGCATTCAACACTTTGCCTTTTGCAGACGTCAATGGGCACTAATCCATTTGGAACAGCAGTGGCTCGATAATGTGCGAACCTACGAAGGGGATCTTCTGCATCGCAAAGCAGATAATCCATCGCTCCGTGAGACTAGAGGTAAGATTCTAATCTCAAGGGCAATGCCGCTGGTATCTCATGTTCTAGGAATTAGCGGGATTTCAGATGTAGTGGAGTTCCATGCCGAGGAGCCTTCAGATCGTTCGAACTTAGTCGCCAAGCTTCCAGGTCGAAAAGGCAAATGGAAGCCGTATCCTGTTGAATACAAACGCGGCAAGCCCAAGGCGGATGATTGGGACGAGGTGCAGTTATGTGCGCAGGCGATGTGTCTGGAAGAAATGCTTGATGTTACCGTAGAGGAAGGGGCTCTCTTCTACGGTCAACAGGAACGAAGGCGGGAAGTTGTGTTTAACGGGCAGCTAAGAGGGCGTGTGGAATATAATTTAAAGGAGATGAGGGCCTGCTTCGCTGAAGGATTAACACCTGCTCCAGAATACACCAAGGGCTGCCTCTCCTGTTCACTTTATGATATTTGTCTCCCAAAATTGAAAAGGGCTAACGTGGAACGTTATATGGGAACATTCTTTGAGGAGTAGGTGATACCATGAGAAAGTTGTTAAATACGCTGTATATCACTTCTCCCGATAGTTATTTATCCAGAGACGGAGAGAATGTGGTTATGCTTACAAATCAAAAAGAAAAGTTCCGTATTCCGGTACATAACCTTGAGGGAATCGTGACTTTCGGCTATACCGGAGCCAGTCCTAGTCTACTCCATTTATGCGCTGAGCGTGGAGTGGCATTATCATTTCTGAATGAACACGGAGGATTCAAAGCACGAATTCAAGGGAAAACCTCTGGGAACGTACTACTTCGGCGCAAACAGTATCGTTATGCTGACGGGCAGGAGGCTGTTCATATAGCCAAACGATTCATACAGGCCAAAATTATCAATTCCAGAAGTGTTGTCAACCGGGCGCTTAGAGATCATGGGGAACAGGTCAATAAAGAACTGCTATTGGATGTCTCTTCCGCTCTCAAACGATTGGCAGCATCTACTTCAAGAGTTAGTAATGCTGATCAGCTTAGAGGTGTGGAAGGGGAAGCGGCCAAGTTATATTTCAGTGCCATGAACGAGTTCATTCTGGTTGAGAAAAAAGCATTTCATATGGCAACACGAAATCGTCGTCCCCCAAAAGACCGCATTAATGCGCTGTTATCATTCTTATATACGCTGCTTCGTGTTGATGTGCAATCAGCTTTGGAGACTGTTGGATTAGATCCGGCTGTAGGTTTTCTGCATCGAGACCGCCCCGGTCGTCCTGGACTAGCTCTTGATTTAATGGAGGAATTGCGTGCTTATATGGCGGATCGACTAGCGCTGTCTCTGATCAACCGCAAGCAAATAACCGCCAAATCTTTCATCATTAAAGAAAACGGTGCGGTTATCTTGACAGAGGATGGGCGCAAGGAAGTACTTGGTGCTTGGCAAAAAAGAAAAATGGATGAAATAAAGCATCCATATCTGAATGAATCCATATCACTTGGTTTGCTCCCATATGCACAGTCTCTGCTTCTGGCAAGATACATCAGGGGTGATCTTAGCGACTATCCGCCATTTTTATTTAAATAGGAGGAAGCTGCAGCAAATGATGGTTCTAATTACGTATGATGTTCAAACCTCAACACCTGGAGGTCGCAGAAGGTTACGGCGAATCGCCAAGCATTGCCAAGATTATGGCCAGCGCATACAGAATTCCGTATTTGAGTGTGTTGTTGACCCAGTCCAGTTTAAGCAGCTAAAGCAAAAGATAGAATCAGAGATGGATAAAAGTAACGATAGCATCCGCTTCTATATGCTTGGAGCTAATTGGAAAAGAAAAGTGGAGCATATCGGAGCCAAAGAGAGTTATGATCCTGAAGGTTTTCTCCTCCTCTAAGAAAAGTGCGAACCCCAAGCGCACATGAAAATGCCGGGCGGTTCGCACCTCTTATGGGATAAGGGATTTACCTCATATTCTTAATCTTGATAAATGGTATTGGCAATTAATAAAGAGGTTCGCACTTTTGTGCCCTTTAACCCTTATGTAGCAAGGGATTATTGGGCATCTGTCACTCCCCGTGCGGGAGTGTGGGTTGAAACTCGTTCATGTCATACAGGTTATCGGCGTATTCCGCGTCACTCCCCGTGCGGGAGTGTGGGTTGAAACCTCCTGCTGTTCCGGTTGTTCCGGCTCCGCTATTGTCACTCCCCGTGCGGGAGTGTGGGTTGAAACTCTGTTATTGGCACTTCATACGATCCATAAAGCGTCACTCCCCGTGCGGGAGTGTGGGTTGAAACAAACTCTTGCTTCTCTTGTGCGGTCATTTCTTCAATGTCACTCCCCGTGCGGGAGTGTGGGTTGAAACCAGCGAAGATTTTTGAGCACACGGCCCACAAAGGTCACTCCCCGTGCGGGAGTGTGGGTTGAAACCAGCCGATTATCGACCAAAACCTTGAGAGGATTAAGTCACTCCCCGTGCGGGAGTGTGGGTTGAAACGCAGTATTGTAAATCTCATACCACGTACCTGTGCCGTCACTCCCCGTGCGGGAGTGTGGGTTGAAACCCGGCCCGGATCGGCACTGGCTAGATCCGCAGCTGTCACTCCCCGTGCGGGAGTGTGGGTTGAAACACAAACATCCTTGGAACCGGTAATAAGGTCTTCGTCACTCCCCGTGCGGGAGTGTGGGTTGAAACACCGGAACGTGCCCTTCCAGGTTCTTTTTGGCGGTTACTCCCCGTGCGGGAGTGTGGGTTGAAACATCTTTGCTCTCCAGTTGTTCCACAGTTTCCCTTGTCACTCCCCGTGCGGGAGTGTGGGTTGAAACTAGTCTAGGGCAATGATGACTTGAATGTCCCTGAGTCACTCCCTGTGTGGGAGTGTGGGTTGAAACGGTCAGGTGTTTGCTTTTAAAGCGGACAGCAAAGGGGCATTCCCTGTGCTTGAGTGTGGGTTGAAACGTATCTCATAGCCTCGTTTCTTGCTTCTGTCATAGTCACTCCCCATGTGGGAGTGTGGGTTGAAACTGCAATTGACCGCCCAAGCCATGTGTCTGGAAGAGTCACTCCCCGTGCGGGAGGTGTGGGTTGAAACACAACTATTACCAGACATTCACAGCAAAGAGGCGTGGGCACTCCCCGGCCGCCAGAGTGTGGGTGAAACAGAATCGTAAAATATTATCGGTGATGATCCCGTGTCATTCCCCTTACGAGAGAGAGCGTTAATTAAAAAGGGAGGGTAAAGGAAGGTTTTTTGATATAGTGGCGACCCTCCAAACGTAGTAAATCAATTCAACTCGAGCCCCAATCACCACGTTCCATGTGACTTGCTCAGATACCCAAAAAATCAGTACATATCCCACAAGTGAGTATCGTACCAGATCCATACATGTTAAAATAGTAGAAATGTGTTGATCAAATCTACATGCAGCGGGTGAATGGATTGAGATTAAGAGATTTCATGGGCCCCTCGGATACTTCCGCACAGCGGCAGGCCAAGTGGATCAAGCGTTTTTTGCGTACCTATTGGCTCGTGATTGCTCTGCATTTTGCTGCGCAGCTCTGGGCTTTTCTGTTTCTTTCATACCCAATGGGCCCGCATGAATTTTATTATGATGTCCTGCTGTATCCGACGCTGCTAATGAGTGCGGTTGTCGGGGCGACCCAGTTCGTTGATGCGATTGCGCCAAAATATTCCTTTGTCCTGCTGTTTGTGTCCGGGACCATTATTGCCATGATGATTATCCATCTGAATATGGATATCCGGATTATCGGGGCGCTGATGCTGCTGCCGATTTTTGCGTCGGCGATCTTTTTCCGGCTGGATCTGACCTTATTTACGTCTGCCCTGCAGGCGGCTGCGTTCTTCATTCTCTACCGCTGGGATTACTGGTTCAAATATTATCTGAATGATTTCGATCTGATTGCCATTCCGCTATTTCTGCTGGTGGGCACGCTGGTAGCCGGCATTATTATTATTAACGGGCGGGAGCTGGCGAGTGATCTGGAAGCGACACTGACCGCCAAGCAGAATCTGATGATCGAGAATGCGGTGATCCGCAAGCTGTCCACTACGGATGCACTGACCGGCCTGTACAATCATATCTCCTTCCATGAGTTCTACGACAAAGCGCTGGAGTACGGAAATCAAGGTGCGCCGTTTCATCTGGCCTTGATTGATATTGATAATTTCAAGCGGATTAACGATAAATACGGCCACCGTATCGGCGATGCAGTGCTGGCGCGGGTCGCGAAAGTGATTAAAGACAATATCTCTCCAGCGGATATTGCCTCACGTTATGGGGGCGAGGAATTTGCGATTCTGTTCTTTGAGAAGACATCCGAAGAAGCCTACGAGCTGGCAGACAGGGTACGTCAGCAACTGTCGGAGACTCTACATGAAGAGTTGGAGAATACTGCAGTGACCGTTAGTATCGGACTCAAAAGCTACTCCGAAGGAGCCACCAAAGAACAGCTGTTTGAGGAAGTGGATAAACTGCTCTATACTGCCAAAAAATCAGGCAAAAACACAACATTGACTCCCCTTCAGCAGACCCGTCATCTGCATTCTGTATAAAAGCTAGTCCGGCAGATTCCCTTCATCCTCCGCAGCCTTCTTGCGCGCCCGGAACCGTCTTACCTTCATCAGATTGCCGCACATCTTGTCATCGCAGTAGCGCTTTGAGCGGTTGCGGGTATCGTCGTAATAGACCCAGAGGCAGTCGGGATTCCCGCAGATGCGGAAGCGTGAGGATTCCTTCTCCAGTAATGCCGCGGCAAAAGAAGCGGCTATCTCCGCCATAATCTGCTCCCAGTCTGCACGCTGGGGAAGCAATGAAATACCGGCTTCGCCGCCGGTACCCCAGACTACTTTCCGCAGAACAGGCCCGTTGCTCATATATACATTCAGCTGTTCCAGCAGAGCTCTTTCCGTAGGTTGTCCCTGCACCAGCCGTTGTACCTCGTCCCATAATAATCCGCGCAGCTGCTTCAGCCGCTCCAGTTCAACCGGCAGAATCGGTGCTGCCGCAGGTAATTTCTGTGCCGCCAGCCATTCTGCCAGCCACTCCGGTTCATCCAGCCTATCCCGGTCCTTGCTCCGGTCGCCTGTCCGCCAATTCCGCCAGTAGCTGTTAATGAAATCCTCCCACAGCAAGCTGCATCTTTCCTTTCACCACGATGTTTCCTTTGATTGTAACAGTTAAAAATAAGTTTTGCTAGTTACTTGAAGCGCTCCGGCAAATATGCTACATTTCTAATGTAACCTTCATTCAGGTTGTTTAACCGTTACGGAATTCGGATTTTCTAAGCTCTGTAATCAGGGAGCGAATGCTCCGAGAAACGAAGCCGATGCTTTCGAAGCCTGCCTTACTGCGAAGAAACTCGAGGTGCATAGGCTCCGCAAAACTTTTTTAGGAGGGTGAAATATGCAAAATAAGATTAGCGATGTTCTGGTGGAGAACTGGGATTATGTGATGGATGTTGAGGATTGGCAGCCTCCGCTTAAGGACGCACTCGAAGGTGTGACTAGTGAACAGGCAAGCTGGAAGCCGGAGGGGGCAGCGGGCAATTCCATCTGGGAGACCGTCAATCATCTGACTTATTATAAGGAACGTCTGCTGCGCAAGCTTAAGGGCCTGGAGAAATTGCCTGACTTGGAGAGCAATGATGCTACGTTTACGGTAACGGAGAGCGGGGAAGAGGCGTGGAACCAGGCAGTTGCGAAGCTGAAGTCCGTTCATGCCTCTTTGCGGGAGATTATTGTAGCCCTTGAGGAAGGCGCTTATGAATGGGGCGGCTCCGGGCATGCGCCGGGCGAAGAAGTAATGAGTCTGATTCTGCATGATTCTTATCATACCGGACAGATCGTACTGGTCCGTAAGCTGCAGGGCTCCTGGCCAGGCCAACGCAGTTTTGACTAAAAGCTGATTTCCAGCAGAAACGGACGCTGTCCCTCAGGGCGGTGCCCGTTTCTTTTTGTTTCAGTCCGAAAAACCCGGGTTAATGGATGACATACAGCTAACGAACCGAGAGGAGAGATTGAAGATGGAACCGAATTACAAGGACAGAAGTGTTGAAGTAGAACGGACAGAGGTGCACAAGAAATCGGATTCCAGTCTCGTCGCATCCACCTTTATTAAATACGCCGCATATATCATCATCATTTTTGGACTGCTGTTCTTCCTGGTGAAATATGTATTCCCGATGTTCTAAGCAACAGAATCCGGCCGGGATATATATGTTAAAGGGAGTGCCCCACAGCCATGAATTCTACGGCTGCACGGGCACTCCCTTTTGGCGCTTACGGTTATAATGCGGAATAATACCTATACGTCTTTGGTGATGAATTCACGGGTTTCGGCAGAATTCCGGTAAAAGAACCAGCATTCATTCAGCAGTTTGATCTGACGGCGGTCTTTCTTGAAATAAGCCTTCATGAGCTGTTGGCAAAGCCACTGCGGCAAGGGTACCCCTCCTCTGGCATGCATCCTATGTACAGATAGCATATGGAGAAGGACGCCCAAAGGTGCGGCAGCAGCATTCATTTACATGTGGTAATTAGCCGTACAGCTCCATCCATACAACTGCCAGCTACTGCACACTTTCCTCTTCCTCTTCGTACCACTGCTCAAGCTGGGCCTGCAGCGCGCGGATTTCCGTTAATAACGAGATCAGCGGATACTCAGTCTCTTGTATAGAGGCAAAAGCATTTTCCAGACGGTTGATATATGCCAGCCCGGACTCCAGGTGATGCTCCTCACGCAGCAGCTCCAGGGAATCGCACTCGGCAATCGCCCGCGGCAGACCGGGGACATTCTCCGCAGTCAGCTTGTCAATTTCTTTATTCAGGCGAAGATTGAGGGCGCTCAGCTGGTAAGCATACTCCTCCGGCATCTCCACGAACTGCAGTTCCTGATCCTGCTGCAAAATTACATACCGCATTTTCGGCATAACTCATTCTCCCTCCGGACTTGTCTTCCTTCTTGACAGTGTAGCCTATGGGCAAGTTACAATTCAAGTAGAGATCTTATTTCCTTAAGGAGAGGAGCCGTGAAGGAGCGCTATGATAAGTATGAGCAACGAAGAGCTGCAGCAGTGGATCGAGCAGGTGTCACTGAACAGCTTCGGCGTGCCTTTCCGGCATACAGCCAGCTTTAACAGCAGACTTACGACAACGGGCGGACGATATTTTACCAAAAGCCATAATATAGAGATCAATCCCCAGCAGCTTGCCATCCACGGCCGTGAGGAAACGGAGAAAATTATTAAGCATGAGCTCTGCCATTACCATCTGCATCTGGCGAAGCGGGGATATATGCACCGGGATGCCGATTTCAAAACACTGCTCGCCCGGGTCGGGGGCAGCCGCTACTGTCAGACTCTGCCGGGAGCCAAGGCGCGGAAGCCACAGCCTTACCGGTACAAGCTGGTCTGTACAGCCTGCGCCATGGAATATCCGCGTAAGCGCAGAGCCGATCCGAAGCGTTACCGCTGCGGGAAATGTTCGGGCAAGCTGAAGCTGGTCACCCTGGAGGCAGGTGCGGGTCCGGCTACTTAATATTTAATCACCAGGCCCAGCAGTCCGGCAAAAGAAGCCGCCTGCTCCGCGGAGATTACACAGCCGTCCAGATCCTGGAGGTCAACCACGAGGCCGGTGAACTCGCAATCGCTCAGATCGATATCCTTCAGCTTGCACCCGGCCAGTGTGGCCTGATCCAGATTGCATTCCGAGAAATAGAGGCCGTTTAAGGTGGACTGATAATAATCCGCGCTGACGAGCGAGCTACGCTCGAAGGAGGCTCCTTTGAAATTAGCAAACCGGAACACCGCGAACTCCCCGATGCACCCGGTCACCGATACATTTTGAAACCTCGCTCTCGTGAAGTCCGTGCCAATCAAACGGCAATCCCTGAATGCTGTCCGGTGCATGAAGGCATCGCTGAAATCGACATTGGACAGGTCACAATGATCGAAGATGACATCGGTTAGCTCAATGCCGTGCAGAGAGGATTCAGTGATCGTCACATTTTTGAAAATAACCTTATCAAAGGACACTCTGGCAGCATCCTGGTATTCAATTAGCGCTCCGGAAATGAGGCAACGGCTGAATTCGTCCTTGGAAGACAGGGAATGAATCTGCTGCGGCAGCAAAAGCTCCGGTTCCGGGATTCGGGGTTGTTCGATCTTGTTATTCATGAATGCCTCCGTAGAATTAGTTCCATCCGTTCAAGTATGGACAACTTGGCGGCTGAATGAGTTAACTATCCTGCGAACCGGAGCTTTTGTCAATTGCAGCGGCCGCAGCCCGCCTTAAGCATGTACGTACAAATACACCTGTGGATGGATAAAATCACACATCGTTTTGTAAGCGTTACCAAATTAAGATGGAAAAGAAGTCCATTTTAGTTAGAGGGGGCGCACTTATGAAACGATTCAGGTCCGTGATCGCGGGTCTGCTGGCGCTGTTGCTTATTTTTCCGAACCTGTCTCTGGCGGGAGCCGGAGGTTCCGTCCATGCAGAGGGTACCCAGGGAACAGGCGCAGCGCAAATTCCAGCGGGTACTGTTCTGATTAAGAACAAGTGGAAGAGCAATTTTTTGTATGAGACAAGCGAAGGCGTTGTCCGCTACGGAATGACGAATCCGGCGGATACCTCTTCCCATTGGAGCGTGGTCACGGAGGGCGGCTTATCACGGATTCAGAATGTGAAGACCGGCCACTTCATTACGCTTGAAGGCAATGCGGGCAAAGAGGATTCACTCAAGGCAGCTGCTGCCCCGGGCGGGGGGAGCACCGCTGACCAATGGCTGATAGATACTTCAAACAGAGCCGGCTATATGGTCATCCGCAGTGCGACGGCTCCGGAGGGCAAGCTGGTTATTCATGAGGAGAATCAGCTGGGTTATGCCCAGGTCAGCTCGGATATTAACATTACGTATGAGAGCCCGCAGTGGGCTTTTATGAGTCTTAATGCAGCTCCTGTCCGGCTCGAAAGTGTGATGCGTCCGGGCAATGTCATGTTTGAAAGTAAAGGGAAAGTAATGCACGGTGCACAGCCGCTTAGTAATGAGGAAGCACAGTGGTTTCTGGAACCGGGTACGGATAACGGAACGCTCTTGATCCGCAACCGGGCGACCGGACACTATATCAAGCAGAATGAAGATCCTAGATATGGCGTCTTCTCTGAAGAGATGGATCCGGCCAAAGCAAATCTGAGTGAGTGGGTCCAAGAGCCGGCACCGGGTACCCCGGAGGCAGGGCTTGTAACCTTCCGCAATCAGGGTCTGACCGACGGCGGGAATTCATTATGGCTCAATCCCCAGTATGACGGTGACAGCGATGTACGCTCCAACAATTGGCCGGGCTGGGGAGGTAATCCAAGTGCCCAGTGGCGGATCGTCACGATTAGCGAGCTGCAGCCGGTGCGGATTACCACCTATACCGATGCGCAAGTAGCAACCGATTTCCTGTATGAAGCTGCAGGCGGCGAGCTCCAGCATGGGGGTATCGCTCCGGATGCAGCCGATGAGAGTAAATACCTGTGGTTTGTAGAGGACTATGACGGACATAAACGCATCCGCAATGCAGCAACAGGACATTACCTTAACTATGCGGATGGTGCCGCTGCTGCCGTAACGATGAATATAAGTCTGCCTTCCGATCAGTGGGATTTCAATGAATCGGATGATTTTGATGACTACCAGACGATTGAGAATGTAGGGACTCCTGGAAACTATCTGTCCCTGCTGGGAGGCGGACATGCCGGCGCAGGCTCTGATGCAAGCTCGCTGTCTGCCCAGTGGCAGCTGCTTGACCCGGACATCCCGACAGATGGCTCCCTTCATTATTACCGGATTCAGAATACCTGGCAGTCCTTCTACTGGTATGAGAGCAGCGACGGTGTGCTGAAATACGGCAATATGCAGGAGGACGGGTCAGACCAGTGGCTGATTGAGAAGTACAACGGCCGCAAGCTTTTTCAGAATAAAAAAACAGGCCACTACATGAATGTAGCGCAGATGCCGGATGGTCATATTTCAGTGGCTCCGCTTGGCAGTAAGGATAATGTGGACCCGGCGTACATCTGGACCGGCAGAAATACCGGCGATAGCACGTATGTGATCGCCAATGTGCTGGATAAGGAGCCGAATAAGCGTCCGCTGAAGTATATTTCTTTGCAGAATCTGACCAAATATGCCGAATATGGGGTGATCAATCCCGATTGGGGCAGTCCCAAGTGGAAGTTCATACCCGTAACCGAGAAGAAACATGATTTGTTCCGCTTCAAGCTGGATGGAGTGAACGGGGCTGATCAGTATCTTAAGGATGATGCTGTTCCTGCTCCTGTGCTGAAGGTTACGCTTCCGGTTAATGACGGTACAGTTACAGCGGATGTGTATGATCCGCAGGATCAGGCTGGCGGAGACCTGGAGGATATAGCGGAGAAGGCTGCTAAAGAGGAAGAGGCATTGCTCGCTCTGGATGCAGGTGATACTGCAACTGCCGGTGCGGGTACAGGTGCTGCGGCTGATCCCACGGTCGGTCAGGCTACGTACGGAGAGCTTATTCCCGGAGACGATTCCTTTGTCTGGCAGCTGATCGATATACCCGGCAGTAATGGTGCGGTCAAGCTGAAGAATCGAGGCACCGGAAGGTACATTTCCCTGGAGAGTCTGGCAGCGGTCATTGAACAGGAAGAGCCCGCGGGCCCCGTCCGGACGGAGCAGACGGTATATGACGTCTGGGCAAGCATCAGGTGGATAGTTGATATGCAGGAATCCGGACGTACTACCTTCAAAAGTGCCTGGGCAGGCCATTACCTGTATGGCGCCGCTGATGATAACGGCTATCCGGTAATTCGGATTAGCAAGGCTGCGGATTCCGCCACCAAAAACAGTGCGCAGTTTACTGCTGAACCTGTTTTCGAACCGGTACCGCCTCTTCCAGTCGCCCCTGTCCGGTTCAAAAATGCAGGCACCGGAGATTACCTGTACGAGAACGAACACGGCGTGGTCCTATACGGCCAGCCTGCTTCAGATAACGGCTACTCGCACTGGAGCATCGTTACGGATGAAGGGCAGCAATATATCGTGAATCGTGCCACGGGCCACTATATTACTCTAAATAGTGATTACTCATTCCTGGAGAGTACCGGCGGTGATCCGGCGGATACCGGCGCTTCAGCATGGAATGTCAGTCTCGCTGCAGATGCGAAGCATTACACCATCCGCAGTCTCTACGGTGAATATAACGATGAGTACATCAATTTGCAGAATAAGACGGGGTATGCTGAGCGCGCATTGCTGCTGGACACTGAGGCGTCATTGCAGTGGACCCTGGAAGCTGTGCCGCAGGACTTCAGCATGCCGGAAGGCGAAGCCAGAAACACGGATACGGCTACACCGGTTCAGAACGACACGAATATCATTACCATCGCACCGCAAGGAATGGACGGCACGATAGTGGCGGAAAAGGACGGCAAGCTGGTTTATGCCGATGCTTCTACAAGTCCGGCCCAGGCGCAGTGGCTGGTGCAGGATTTCAATGGCCGTAACCGGGTGATGAATGTTCAGACTGGTCATTATCTTGCGCGCGATCAAGAGGGCGCTGTTGTCCTCGTGGATTCAGGTGACAAGGAAGAGTCGCAGTGGAGTATCCAGGATAAGCTGGGATACCGGCTGCTGTTAAGTGTGGATAAGCAATCTGCGCTTATTTATGGGGACGCAGGAGTTCAGCTTGGAGCGGCTGGAGCACAGGCTGCGCTATGGAGCTTCGTTCCCGTAGCTCAGGATGCTGTGTATGCCGGGACAGAGGCTTTTCATGGGGACGGGGTGCTGCGGTTTGCCGTGAATGCTGAT
Organism: Paenibacillus sp. IHB B 3415; assembly: GCF_000802655.2. Lineage (NCBI taxonomy): Bacteria > Bacillati > Bacillota > Bacilli > Caryophanales > Paenibacillaceae > Paenibacillus > Paenibacillus sp. IHB B 3415. The sequence continues at coordinate 18,564 of NZ_JUEI01000016.1, forward strand.
GTAGCGGGGGAATACGACGTTGTGCTCCGTTACCGGAATACTTCCGCCGCTACGGCTGAGCTGGAAACCCGGGTCAATGGCCTTAAGCAGAGTGAGGTAAGCCTTGCTGCCAGAGCCTCCGCTTCCGTATGGCAGACGGCTGAGCTTACGCTGGACCTGCGGACAGGAATCAATACGATTTCATTCAGTGGCGCAGAGGCGTCATGGAGCGGAATGACTATCGATAGCCTGACTGTCAAAGATAGCATCAATAAAACCTACCGCGGAGCTACGCTTCCTTATATCAGCTATGAAGCGGAGGATGCCGTTACGAATGGAACGCTGGTCACGCCTTCACGGAAATACCGCAGTCTGGCTTCGGAGGCTTCAGGACGCGAAGCAGTCCTCCTGAAGAACACCGGCGACTATGTGGAGTTTACGCTGGCCAAACCTGCGAATTCAATAGTACTCCGTTATTCCATACCGGACAGTCCGGATGGGGCGGGAGCGGAGGAAACATTGTCGCTCTTCGTGAATGGGGAACATCAGGTGCTTAACCTCACGTCAAAATACGCCTGGGAATATGGCAGCTACCCATGGTCGAATGACCCGCGTCAAGGCAGCGGACACCGCTTCTATGACGAGATTCATGCGCTGATCGGTGAGGCTCCGGCAGGAGCAGTAATCCGCCTTGAAAAGGGTGCAGAAGACACTGCCGCCTCTTATGTAATCGATCTGGCGGACATGGAGCAGGTTGCACCTGCACTGGCTCAGCCTGAGGGGTTCCTGTCTGTCACTGATTTTGGAGCCATTGCAGGGGATGATGGCGATGATACTGCCGCATTTAAGGCGGCACTTGCCGCAGCTGGAGCTCAGGATGCAGGCGTCTGGTTCCCGGAAGGCAGCTTCAATGTCGGCAGCGGACTGCTGGATCTGGACGATGCGGAGATCCGCGGCGCAGGCATGTGGTACACGACGCTGAACGGCGCCAAGTTCTACGGGCACGGCGGCAAGATCGGCGTATACGATCTGCTGATTGAGGGCGGCATTAACTTGCGCGATGATGAGGCGGTTACGAATGCTTTTCACGGCGCCTTCGGTCAAGGGTCTGTCATTCAGAATGTATGGATTGAGCATACCAAAGCAGGCTTATGGCTGACCCAGCCCAAAGGGGAGAAGGCGCGCACCAATGGCCTCTATATGGCCGGGCTGCGTATCCGCAACCTGATGGCGGACGGGATCAACTTCGCTGTAGGCACAGGGAACAGCATGATGGAGCAGAGCGATATCCGCTATCCGGGCGATGATGGTATCGCCATGTGGTCCTTCACCGATGCCGGGCTGAATGATGTCAACGGCAGCGAGCGGACGCCAAGCTTCAATAATACGGCACGCTTTAACAATGTATCTCTGCCGTGGCTGGCTGATAATATCGTCGTGTTCGGCGGCAAGGATAATAAGATCCAGGATAATATTGTGAAGGACACGGTGACGAACGGAGCGGGGATTGCCGTATCTACACGCTTCAGCGCAGAGCCGTTCCAGGGCACAACTGTTGTGGAGCGCAATACCCTGCTGCGGACCGGCAGCAATGATTCCGGCTATGGTGTGAATCTGGGGGCAATATGGCTCTACGCCGGTGAGAGCAATATTAACAGCAATGTGCTGATCCGCAATAACATCGCACTGGACAGCACCTATTCCGGGCTCATCGTCCACGGCAATCTGAATATGGAAGGAATCACCCTAACAGATAACGTGATCGATGGAGCCGGCACTAACGGAGTAGAGATTACGAAGGAAATGAGAGGCAGTCTGCTGGCCGATAACCTGATTATCCGCGGGGAGCGGATGAATCTGGTGGCGAACACCTCTTCCGCATTTACGATTCAGGAGAAGAATCAAGGCATCGCAAGCAGCGTCAAGCCATTCTCGATCAAGCTTGGGGATGGACAGACCGGACCTGTGGTATTAAAAGAAGGAACAGGCTCCAAGCTGCAGGTACTGGATCAGAAGGGTACAGATATCACTGCACAGGCAGTCATCAGTATTGCAGGCGGCAGCCTTGCCACTGTGGAAGAAGGGAAGCTGCAGGCAGTTGCTAAAGGGAACACTACCTTTACCGTGTCCGCCCTTGGCAGCACAAGAGTGTATGATCTTGTGATATCGGCTGCTGACCCCGTAGACCCTGTCGACCCCGTAGACCCCGTAGACCCCGTAGACCCTGTAGACCCTGTAGATCCGGTGGACCCGGTAGACCCGGTGGACCCAGTCGATCCGGGAACTCCAAGTCCGAATCCGACTGCGGCTCCAAGTCCGACTCCAAGTCCGACTGCGGCTCCAAGTCCGAATGCGAACCCGAACCCGAACCCGCAGGCAACTCCTGCGGCTACCCCGGCGCCCGTGATTGTGCCTGCGGCTAATAACGATGCGCAGCTCAAGAGTGTTGCCGCCGGGCAGAAGGTAATTGAAGTGGCGGCTAATGCAGAGGGTACCGCACGCTTCAGCGGGACTGCTCTGCGGGCAGCGGCAGCGGCGAGTCCAGACGCTGTGCTGGTGGTGCGGAGCGGGGACGCGTCCTACCGTCTCCCGCTGGCCCTGGCAGACAGCGTCCTGAAGGCTGCGAAGCTGCCTGATGGAACGCTGGAGTTCAAGCTCGCGCCGCAGACAGGCGCGGAGCTTGCGGGGCTGCTTGCCGCTGCAGGCAAGCAGAACTATAAGGTGAAGGGAACGCCGGCAGGCTTCACCTTGAATGTTACGGACGGTAAGACCTCAGTGCCGGCCGGAAGCTTCGGCACTGTACATGTCGAGCGTACATTCACCATTAACGAAGTAATGGACGCCAAGACAGCAGTGGCGCTGGTCTATAATGCCAAGGACGGAACCTTCCGTTACGTTCCGGCATTATTCGAATCCGGGGCAGGTGTGACCCGGATTACCGTTAAGAGCAGCTTGGCCGGAGGTGTAATGGCCGTTGCCGTGAATCCGGCAAGCTTCGGCGATATCTCCGCCCACTGGGCCAAGGATGAGATTAATCTGCTGGCCAGCAGATTGATTGTGAAAGGGCAGTCGGCCGGTGTCTTTGCGCCGCAGAGCACCGTCAGCCGGGCGGAATTCGCGTCCATGCTGGTCCGCTCGCTTGGCCTGCAGCCGAATGCTCTACCAGCTGCAGCCGTCGCTTTCCGCGATGTGCCGGCCAGCTCCTGGTACGCCGCCGATGCGGAAACCGCTGCATTGTTGGGGCTGGTTCAAGGCTACGCGGACGGTTCCTTCCGTCCGGATGCGCCGGTCACCAGAGAGCAGATGGCGGTCATGGCCGCCAGAGCCTGGAAGCTGCTTCACGCCAATGCAGCAAATAATGAAGCTGGTTCTGCGTCAGCACTGCCGGGGCCGGGTGCATTTAAGGATGCTGCCAGCATCTCTGCATGGGCTAAGGAAGCTGTGGACACATTAACCGCCACCGGCATTATGAACGGCCAATCCGGCGGACACTTTGCGCCGGGCAGCAACACCAGCCGTGCAGAAGCCGCCGTTATTCTGACCCGCCTGCTCCGCGCAGGCAAGCTGCTGAACGAGTAGCCGCTAGTCGTCACGGCTTAACGAACAACCCACAAGCCGCCGCAAAGGAACGCGGGATTTCCCCCGTCTTCCTTCGCGGCGGCTTATTTTTATCTAGGCCAAGAGGCCGTGTTTTTTAACTCGCTCGAAGTGGACTAAAGAGGAAACGGAAGCGCAGATGTGTCTTTGATATCGCTTAAAGTCGGCAGATTGGAGGGGAGGAGATGCAGAAGTGTTGTTGATCTCACTCGAGGTAGGAGATTGGAGGGACGGAGGCGCAGACGTGTCTTTGATATCGCTCAAAGTTGGCAGTTTGGAGGAACGGAGACGCAGAATTGTGTTTGAATAAGCTGAAGTCAACAGAATGGAGAAAAGGAGAGACGCAGAAGTGTGTTTGAAAATTAGCTAAAGTTGGCAGAAGGGAGTGAGGGAGGTGCAGAAGTGTGTTTAATATCGCCCAAAGTCGGCAGATTGGAGGGACAGAGAGGTGCGAGACGGCAGAAATCTTGCAGAAAATACAACAATGTACGGTTCAAAACTACCCACTTGCCAGAAATTCTGCAGAAAATACAACAATTTGAGGCTCAAAACTGCCAACCCGCCAGAATTCTTGCAAAAAGTACAACAATGTGGATTCACAACCGCCAAACCGCCAAAAATCTTGCAAAAAGTACAACAATCCCGGATCTGAAGGTAACAATTCTCCAGTAATCCCGCACATATAGGAAGAGTAGCTATAATTTCACCCAAAGTCGGCTGAGCGGGGCATACAGAGTGGAGAGTGTTTATAATTTTCATCTGCAGTTGCAAATAATATTTTCGTCGATGTTTTCGCTGAAGTTTTCGTAGGGGTCCACTGCTGGTTCCATAGCTACTCCCGCTGCCGTTCTTATGGATGATTCCATACGTTGTTTCTATTGTGAGCACATCGGTGGGTGCAACTCCTAGAGAACCAATTAATTTGCAGCCCGGATAACTTGTTTCTAACTATGACTTTAACCTCGCCCCCTATCCGCAAGGAAGGCAATCCTTACAAAAGGTTCGCTCTGTTTGCCTTCTGCTGCCCTCTGCCTACCCTATACTTGCCCTCAGCCTGCAACAGAACTACTTGATCTGGCCCATGTCCAGGTTGACCCGGTAATTGCCGTACCTCAGCAGCTCATCGAGAAAAGCGGTCAGCGCTTCCTGATTCACGGTGCGTACACGCATCCAGTAGCAGCCTTCCCCGCTGATGCGGTACAGCTCGGTAACACTCGCATGATTCTTCGCAAAGTTCTGAAAGGGCAGATGAGCGGCGTTGGTGCTGAGAAAAACCGTAATAAAAGCATGCATATTCTGCCCGATCCGGAGCGGGTTCCAGCGGATGGTGTAGCCTTCAATAATCTCAAGCTCCCGCATTCTGCGGATACGCGCGCCTACGGCTTGACCGGTCAGGTGGACCTCAGCTCCGATATCTTTGTGGCTTAATGTAGAGTTTTCAATTAGAAGCTGTAAGATACGGTAATCCGTATCATCGATGAGGTAGGGCGTCATAAGTGTAATTTCCTTTCTGGGTGAAAGTAGAACAGGCTAATCTCTTTCGCGGCACAATGTATTCTTATCTGCGGCCGATTTATAATTAATTGTAGCAGAACCCAAGCACAAGTATAAGGAAGAGGTGTTTATTATGAAAATCCAACTGATCCGCCACGCCTCATTATGGCTGGAATACGGCGGCGTAACCTTTCTGGTTGACCCGATGCTGAGTGCACAGGGAGTCAATCCGCCAATTATAAATACCACGAATGAGCTGCGGAATCCGCTGGTTCCTTTACCGGGGCCTGTAGAGCAGTGGCTGGAGCCGGATGCTGTGCTCGTGACCCACCTCCACCAGGATCACTGGGATGCAGCGGCGGCAGGGCTTTTGTCGCATGAGCTTCCGGTATTATGCCAGGAGGGAGATGGTGAGAAAATTACAGCGCAGGGCTTCGCCCAAGTTACAGAGATTAAAGACAGTACGGCAGCTTCTGTGCGTGGAGTAACCCTGACGCGTACTGATGGCCGCCATGGAACGGGAGAGATCGGGGAGAGAATGGGCAAAGTCTCCGGTTTCATATTCCAGGCGGAAGGAGAACCCGATCTGTATCTGGCGGGAGACACAATCTGGTGCGGCGAAGTCCGGCAGGTACTTGCCGAGTATCACCCGGAAGTTATCGTCGTGAACGCTGGAGGGGCAAGCTTCGTAAGCGGAGGACATATCACTATGAATGAACAGGATATTGTGGATGTATGCCATGCAGCCCCGGAAGCATCCGTGATTGCCGTTCATATGGATGCCATTAACCACTGCCACGTTACCCGTAAACTGCTGAAGCTCCGCCTTGAACAAGAGGAACTGCTTAACCGTGTCGCTGTACCATTGGACGGAGAATGGGTGTAGTCCCAAGGAAATTTGTATAGTTTGAAAACGTTCTTACAATCTCTTTCTCTAAGCTTGACTAACCTAAAGAATCATGATAAATTAATCCTTGTTCATGTTAATGTTCCCTGATAGCTCAGTTGGTAGAGCACTCGACTGTTAATCGAGTTGTCACAGGTTCGAGTCCTGTTCGGGGAGCCATTACTTGGAGAGATACCCAAGTGGCTATAAGGGGACCCTCTGCTAAGGGGTTAGACTGCGTAAGCGGTGCGAGAGTTGGTAGAGCACTCGACTGTTAATCGAGTTGTCACAGGTTCGAGTCCTGTTCGGGGAGCCATTACTTGGAGAGATACCCAAGTGGCTATAAGGGGACCCTCTGCTAAGGGGTTAGACTGCGTAAGCGGTGCGAGGGTTCGAATCCCTCTCTCTCCGTTGATTTACTTCCCTGTTAGGGATGAGAACCCTCGGTGGTTCGTTGGAGCATAAGCTTCGTAAGGGATTCTTCGCAATCTCTCGCGCAGCGAGAGTATCCCTCTCTCTCCGTAGATTTACTTCCCTGTTAGGGATGAGAACCCTCGTTGGTTCGTTGGAGCATAAGCTTCATTAGGGATTCTTCGCAATCTCTCGCGCAGCGAGAGTATCCCTCTCTCTCCGTTCCTACAACTATTCATACGTATTAATACAGAAGGAGCTCATTTTGAGCTCCTTTTTTTGCGTTCATCCAGTCAGGGCGATGTGAAGCCTTGAAGTAGGCGGGTTCCTTTTGATGTCGTAATTACATATAGTTATTGTCGCATTTATCTACTAAAAAACCTGCATATTATATGATACCTTATAGTTAATGTCAGAATAATATATATGGAGGTGCAAGAGAATGAGCATTAGGATTGGCAAAATCAGCTTTTGGCATGTGCATGCCTGGGATTATACGAAGCAGGCTCAGGAACATAGTGATACTGCAATCGCTGCGGTGTGGGACGAGGATGCGGAGCGCGGCAAGAAGGCTGCTGACAGCTTGAATGTTCCGTTTTTTGATTCTTTGGATGACCTGCTTGCGCAAAAGGATATAGATGCCGTTATTGTCGACGCGCCAACCTGTTTGCACCGGGAGATCATCATTGCGGCTGCCAAAGCCGGCAAGCACATCTTCACCGAAAAGGTTGTGGCTGCAACGTTGAGTGAGGTCAATGAAATCCTGTCAGAAGTCTCGGATCATGGGGTGAAGCTAACGGTTTCCCTCCCGCGTCTAAATGATGGTTATACTTTATCCGTTCAAGAAATTCTAAACCAGGGACTGCTTGGAGAAATAACGTATGTCAGAGTCCGCTTATCTCATAATGGTGCAACTGCAAGCTGGCTTCCCGAGCATTTCTTTAGCTTGGAGCAATGCCAGGGCGGTGCCTTAATTGACCTTGGCTGTCATCCCATGTACCTGACCAGGCTCTTTCTGGGTCAAGAGGTGACCGGTGTAAGTGCGAACTTTGGATATGTAACGGGCAAGGAAGTGGAGGACAACGCGGTGGCGACGCTCTATACCGATTCTGGGGCTATTGGTGTGGTGGAAGCCGGGTTCGTGAATAGCTACTCACCGTTTACGATCGAGGTGCATGGAACGGAAGGAACCCTTTTATACGGAACGCCTGAAGAGAAGCTGCTCGTTAGAAGTACTAAAGCGCCAGACAAAGGGGATTCCTGGATAGATATGCCTCTGCAAGGCCACCGGGAAAGTGCATTTCAACAATGGGTCACCCACATTCAGAACAACACGCTTGCTGCCGAGAATATTCAAATCGCAACTGAGCTTACAAGGTTAATGGAGGCGGCGAATCTCTCCGCGAAGGCAGGCCGTGTTATCCGGTTAGCCGAATTGAACGCCTGATCCCTCATCCATGAAGAGCTTAGCTCAAGCAGGAGGATTACAATGAGCCATTTTCCCTTCGGGATTATGTTTGAGAAGCAGGATATGCTTGAAAGACTTGATATTTCAATCCTGTGGGGACATTATGAAATTTCTGTTCTCCGGTTTCATTTGACCTCTTTTCCGCCGGGAAAGGTCATTGATTTCCATAACCATGCTGAATTTGAATTTCATTTCATTCCGCGGGGCAAGGGAAAGGTCATTCTTGGCGATCAGCGGTATCCTTTATCGGAAGGAATGCTCTACTTAACCGGACCGGGAGTGATGCATCGTCAGGAAGCGGACCCGGAAGAGGCGATGGATGAGTTGTGTCTGCATGTCAATATTGCGGAAAAGCTCAGAGAAGATGCGGATTCATGGGAGGTTGCGGAAGCCGAGGAATGCGTTGAGAAGCTGAGGAAGCTTCCCCCTGTACCTGCGCAGGATTATCACAGGGCTATGAGATGCTTTCTCGAAGCCTATGAGGCCTGCGACGGCAAGCTTACGGGATATTATACTTCTATTAAACATCTCGTGATCAGTATTTTATTGAAGGTAACCAGAGCTTATGATGCAGGCGGGATGGGAACCTCGGCACCGGTCCGGGATATGTTGGCCTACCGCTATCAATATGCCATTCAATACATGGAAGCGAATTCTTCAGCAACCGTGACCCTGGAGAATGTGGCTGAGAAGCTGAATATCAGCTCCAGGCAGCTGCAGCGAATATTTAAGCAGATTGATCCGGATAAAACCTTCAGCCGGGTTCTTGAAGATATAAGGTTAGAGGCCGTATGCAGCAAGCTTGAGGCTAGCACTCTGCCGATCGAACAGATCGCTGAGTCCGAAGGGTTCACCAATGCGACCTATCTGCATTCGGTTTTCCGCAAGCGGCTCGGGATGACCCCGGCGGCCTACCGCAAGTCCAAAAAATTAAATTAAAAGTGAGGATGAGAGGATATGAGCAAAGTGTATCGTGTTGGAGTTATCGGATGTGGAGGCATTGCGAACGGGAAGCATCTTCCGAGCTTGAGCAGACAGGATAAGGTCCAGGTGGTTGCCTTTTGCGACATTATTAAGGAACGGGCGGAGTCGGCTGCAGAACAATATGGAAACGCGGATGCTGCTGTCTATACGGATTATCTGGAATTATTGAAGGATGCTTCTATTGATATTGTCCATGTGCTTACTCCAAATGATGCGCATGCGGATATCTCCATTGCGGCATTAGAAGCGGGAAAGCATGTGATGTGTGAGAAACCAATGGCCAAAACAGCGGCAGATGCCAAGCGTATGGCCGAGGCGGCGAAACGTACAGGCAAGAAGCTGACGATCGGGTATGACAACCGGTTCAGACAAGACAGCTTGTATTTGAAAAAGATTTGCGAAGCAGGGGAGCTTGGCCATATCTATTATGCGAAAGCACATGCGATCAGACGGAGAGCGGTTCCGACCTGGGGTGTTTTCCTGGATGAGGAGAAGCAGGGCGGAGGCCCGCTTATTGATATCGGAACCCACGCGCTTGATCTGACGCTCTGGATGATGGACAATTATAAGCCGAGGGTTGTACTGGGTACCAAATACCATGAGCTTTCCCGGAAAGAAGAGGCTGCAAATGCCTGGGGACCATGGGATCCGAAAAAATTCACCGTGGAAGACTCCGCCTTCGGGATGATTGTGATGGAGAATGGCGCAACGATTACGCTGGAAGCTAGCTGGGCGCTCAATTCGCTTGATGTGGATGAAGCCAAGTGCAGCTTAAGCGGGACGGAAGCGGGTGCGGATATGAAGAATGGTCTCAGAATTAACGGGGAGAAGCATAGTAAGCTGTACACGAATGAAATTGAGCTCGATGCCGGAGGAGTAGCTTTCTATGAAGGAAAAACAGAGAAGGCTACGGATGTGGAATTGAGAAAGTGGATTGAAGCTATTGAAGAGGATAAAGATCCGGTCGTGACTCCTGAACAGGCTTATGTGGTCTCACGGATTCTGGAGGCTATCTATGAATCTGCACAGACGGGTAAGGCGGTTTATTTGGACTAAACGTTAAACGGTCTGCAGAGTATATCAGGCAAATAAGCTGGACCTCCCGGTGTAAGAGGTGCCGGCTTATTTGCTTTCCAGACAAATAACGACAAAAAGTCTGCTGGTTCAACCCGTTACCCCTTTAATAAATTGAAGGAGTGATGCTGTAAAGAGACAAATGTTATATTAATTGCGTGAAAATAAAGTATTGTATAAGAAAAGGAAACAAATCCTAAAACTATCCTGCTTTAAAATCCTCTGTTTTACTCCCGTTTTCTACGAATTTTTCGAAAACTAACAAAAACCTACCAAATACTACACATACCATGTAATGTAACATAACATTAAATCTTGAATTTTATATTAATTCACATAAAAATTAGTGACGACACCCAACCCTTGTGTTAATATAAATGACATCATAAAGAAATAAAAGAGAGGCAAGGCAGAGAAAGGGGAATTTTGATTATTATGGGGAAAAGGGGATGGCGATGGAGTACTTCATTCAGCAACTAATTAACGGGATTTCCGTAGGCAGTATCTATGCTCTGATCGCCCTTGGTTACACTATGGTTTACGGTATCATCAAACTGATCAATTTTGCGCACGGCGATGTATTTATGGTAGGTTCGTTCATCGGACTCTACAGTGCCAAATATCTGGCGAATGCCGGATTGCCGCCCATCGTTGTCCTGCTCTTGTCGCTGATCATTTCGATGACCATCAGCGCATTGCTCGGTATCACAATAGAGCGTCTGGCTTACAAGCCGCTTCGCAAGTCAACCCGGATTGCCGCGTTGATCACTGCGATTGGTGTATCCTTCCTGCTTGAATATACCGGAGTATTGATTCTTGGGCCTCAGGCTCAAGGCTTCCCGGATATTATGGAGAAGAAGCAATATCATCTGTTCGGTTCTTCCATCCAAGTGGAATCCAATCAGATAATGATTCTGCTAACAACGATTATTCTAATGCTTGTCCTGCAGTATATCGTCCGTTATACCAAAACCGGTAAAGCAATGCGGGCGGTATCATTCGATGTGGAAGCGGCGCGATTGATGGGGATCAACGTAGACCGCACCATTTCAGCTACATTCGCAATCGGTTCAGCGCTTGCTGCTGCTGCCGGAGTCATTTTTGGAATGACCTATAACTCAGTCGATCCTTTGATGGGCGTTATGCCTGGACTCAAAGCTTTCGTAGCTGCAGTGCTCGGGGGAATCGGAAGTATTCCTGGTGCCCTTGTAGGCGGATTGCTGCTGGGAACGGTAGAGACAGAGATTTCTTCACTCGGTTTCTCCTCATGGCGTGACGGCGTGGCATTCGCGGTACTGATTCTGATCCTTATCTTTAAACCATCCGGACTGTTTGGCAAGAATGTCCGGGAGAAAGTGTAGGAGGGAACTGCCGTGAAAAATATAAATAAAAAGTTCTGGATGGGCATAATTGTTGCCCTTGCGTTCTATGGAGTCGTTAAAGTTCTTCTAACAACGGGAGTACTAAGTGATGTAAACCAATCTATGCTGCTTCTAATTGGTGTTAACATCATGCTTGCCGTATCGCTCAACCTGATTACCGGGATTACCGGGCAGTTCTCCATTGGTCATGCCGGATTTATGTCCGTAGGTGCATACACTTCGGCGATCCTTACCCTTGACTACAACGTGCCATTCGTTCCAGCCATTATTGCAGGGGGACTCCTGGCAGCGGTATTCGGCGTATTGATCGGAATGCCTACCCTCCGGCTTAATGGTGACTATCTTGCCATCGCCACACTGGGGTTCGGTGAAATCATCCGGATTATCATGCTGAATACAGAATTCGTCGGCGGAGCTTCAGGGCTCAGCGGCATTCCAGCCAAAACAACGTGGACGATGTTATTCTTCTTCACCCTGATTTCTGTGGTTCTGATTAATAACTTCATTAGATCCACACACGGCCGGGCGTGTATTGCTATCCGTGAGAATGAAATTGCCGCAGAGGCTATGGGGATTAACACCACTCGTTACAAGATCATCGCTTTCACCATCGGTGCGTTGTTTGCCGGGATTGCAGGCGGGCTGTCAGCTCATACGTTCTACGTTATTACACCGGGCAGTTTCAATTTCCTGAAATCATTCGAGATTATCGTTATGGTTGTTCTCGGGGGACTTGGCAGCACGGCTGGTTCCATCGTCGGAGCGGTATTTGTTACCCTGCTCTACACGTACCTTCGGGAATTCCCGGAATGGCGCATGATTATTTACTCCATCGTACTCATCCTGATGATGATCTTCCGCCCGAGCGGCCTGCTGGGCACAACCAAATTCTCATTCGGCAAGTTCGGTAAAAAGGAGGCTAAGGCAAATGACACAATCGAAGGCAGCAGTGCTCCTTGATGTTAAGGAGGCCAGCCGATCCTTTGGCGGACTTAAGGCGGTCAGTGATGTTTCCCTTCATATTGATAAAGGTGAACTGATCGGTCTGATCGGACCCAACGGCGCCGGCAAAACAACATTATTCAATCTGCTGACCGGGGTGTACCCCCCTTCATCAGGCAACATTCTTCTAAATAACGAATCCATTGGCGGTATGAAGCCTTATAAAATTAACCATAAGGGTGCCGCCCGTACTTTCCAGAACATCCGCTTATTTACGGCTATGACTGTGCTGGAGAATGTCAAAATTGCTTTTCATCAGCATGCGAAACACTCGTTATTCTCGTCTATGCTCCGTTTGCCGAAGCATTTCAAAGGAGAGGACGAAATTACCCGGAAGGCGATGGATATTCTCAAAATATTCAATCTTGCCGATCAGAGTCAAGAGGTAGCCAGCAATCTGAGCTATGGTAACCAGCGCCGACTTGAGATTGCCCGGGCGCTTGCGGCCGGACCCAAGCTGCTGCTGCTCGATGAGCCGGCAGCCGGAATGAACCCGAATGAGACGCGTGATCTGATGAATCTGATTGCCTGGATCCGTGAGGAATTTGACCTTACCATTCTGCTGATTGAGCATGATATGTCACTGGTTATGGGTGTCTGCAACCGGATTTACGTCCTGGACCGCGGAATCCTTATCGCTGACGGAACTCCGGTGGAAATCCGGAATAATCCGAAGGTTATCGAAGCGTATTTGGGACAGGAGGCGTAGAACTATGCTTACAGTACAAGGAATCAATGTTTATTACGGAGCTATTCATGCCTTGAAGGATCTCAGCATCAACGTGAAGCAGGGAGAGATCGTTACACTGATCGGTGCCAATGGCGCCGGCAAGTCAACGCTGCTCAAGACGCTTTCGGGGCTGCTTAAACCCAAGACAGGAAGTATTGAATTCCTGGATAAATCGATTGCCAATCAAAGTGTTCAAGCGATTGTTAAGGAAGGGCTGATTCATTGTCCTGAAGGACGCCGCGTCTTCGCGAACATGTCCGTTGAGGAGAACCTGGAGCTGGGTGCTTATCTGCAGGATTCCGGCAGCCTGGCAGCTGACTTTCAGAGAGTCTACAATACTTTCCCCCGTCTGCTGGAGCGTAAGAAGCAACAGGCCGGAACGCTGTCCGGCGGGGAACAGCAGATGCTTGCCATGGGGCGGGCGATTATGGGACACCCCAAGCTGCTGCTGCTGGATGAACCGTCCATGGGGCTGGCGCCGCTGCTGGTCCAGGATATTTTCAAAATCATCAAAGAAGTCAATGACGCCGGAACCACTGTGCTGCTGGTTGAGCAGAATGCACATCAGGCGCTCAAAATCGCCGACCGTGCCTATGTTCTGGAGACAGGCAGGGTAGTACTTGAAGGAGACGCCAAGGAATTGGCCGATTCCGATGAAATCAAAATGGCTTATCTTGGTCACTAAACAGATACGCCTAACTACAGCAGCATCACAGAAACAACATATAAAAATTAATTAATCGGGAGGCTGGGAGAAACAATGAAGAAAATTGGGGCCATTATTTTGTCGACAGTACTGACTGCGGTATTAGCATCGGGCTGTGGCAACAACACAGAGAACAGCGGTAACTCTGCAAGCGGCGGAAATGCTGCCGGAGGCACAATCAAAATCGGGGCTGACCTTGAGCTCACAGGCGGTCAAGCTTCTTTCGGCGACTCCGCATCAAAGGGCGCGAAGCTGGCTGTTGACGAGATCAATGCTGCAGGCGGGATCCTGGGCAAACAGCTCGAGCTGGTCATAGCTGACAACGCTTCGAAATCTGAAGAAGCTACACAGGCGGCACAGAAGCTGATTACCAATGATAAGGTTGTTACAATCATTGGTGCTTCCACTTCTACCAATACGCTGGGTATCGTTCCGGTTGCTACCGAGAAGAAGATTCCACTCGTTGCAGTAGGTGCCACCAACCCTAAAGTTACTGTAGATGAGCGCAGTGGCAATGTGAATGAATATGTGTTCCGGGCGGCCTTTATCGATCCTTTCCAAGGTGAAGTGATGGCTAACTTTGCAATCGACTCCCTGAAAGCCAAAAAAGCAGTAATCTATACAGATACTTCGAGTGACTACTCCAAAGGTCTGCAGAAGTTCTTCGAAGAGACCTTCAAAGCTAAAGGCGGCGAAGTGCTGAGCCAGGAATCCTACCAACAGAAAGACTCTGACTTCAAAGCCGTTCTGACACGTATCAAAGCAGCTAACCCGGATGTAATTTACCTGCCGGGATACTATGAAGAGGTTGGTAAAATCGTGAAGCAGGCCCGTGAAATGGGCATCACCGTTCCATTCCTGGGCGGAGACGGATGGGATTCCCCGCAGCTGGCTGAAATCGCCGGTGCAGAAGCCTTGGAGAACACTTACATGTCCAATCACTACTCGCCTGAAGATACAGCTACTGAAGTAACCAGCTTCGTTGAAGCCTACAAAGCAGCTAACGGCGGTGCAGTTCCGGATGGTATGGCTGCCCTTGGTTACGATGCACTGAAGCTGGTGGCTGATGCCATCACCCGTGCCGGTGAAGCTGATCCGGCCAAAATTACAGAAGCTTTGGCAGCAACCAAAGATCTGCAGCTCGCTACAGGCAAAATTACCCTGAACGAAACACATGACCCGGTTAAAGCGGCTGTCGTTCTGAAATTCGTTGACGGTAAACAGACCTTCGAAACAAAGGTTAATCCTTAAGAAGGAAATCCGCATATACTAAGGTGAAGGGAATTGGGGTTCTAAACCGCAGGAGGCCGTGCGGCCTCCTGCATCACCTTAGCTGAGAAGAGAAAGGCTCAATTCTGAGCCTTTCTTTTCGCATATCACAGGAAGGCTATGCTCACCAAACTAAGCCTATGCTTCCGAAGCGAGTTTGCCGATGTTATATCAAGGAAGGTTATGCTCACAAAACTTTGAGGGGGAATCAGCATGATTGTTGGCGTACCCGCAGAAATCAAGAATAATGAGAACCGCGTCGCCATAACCCCGGCCGGGGTAGAAGCACTCCGGAAGGCGGGACATGAAGTGTTCGTCCAGGCCTCTGCCGGCACAGGCAGCGGCTTCGATGACCAAGAATACCTGGATAAAGGTGCTGAAGTTCTGGACACCGCTGCGGAAGTCTGGGGCAAGGCGGAGATGATCATTAAAGTGAAGGAGCCTCTGCCGGAGGAATATGCTTATTTCCGCAAAGGGCTGATTCTCTTCACATACCTGCATCTGGCGCCGGAGGCGGTTCTGACCAAGGCGCTTGTGGAGGGCGGGGTGACAGCGGTAGGGTATGAGACCATCCAGCTTGAAGATGGCTCCCTGCCGCTGCTTATCCCGATGAGCGAGGTTGCCGGACGGATGGCTGTGCAGATCGGTGCCGGGCTGCTGGAGAAGCCGCAGGGCGGCAAGGGCATCCTGCTGGGCGGTGTGCCGGGAGTTCAGCCTGGAGAGGTAGTGATTGTCGGCGGCGGTATTGTCGGCACCAATGCGGCGAAGATTGCCCTGGGGATGGGGGCACGCGTGACAGTCCTGGATCTGAATGCGAACCGGCTGCGGGCTTTGGATGATATTTTTGGCGGTAGGCTCATTACGGTGATGTCGGATTCTTATCATCTTGAGCAGGCTGTCCGCAAAGCCGATCTGCTGATCGGGGCTGTACTGATTCCCGGTGCCCGTGCGCCGAAGCTGGTCAAAGAGTATATGGTGCAGCAAATGGCAGAGGGTTCTGTGATCGTGGACGTGGCGATTGATCAGGGCGGCTCGATTGAGACCATCGACCGGATTACAACCCATGAGAACCCGACCTATGTGAAGCATGGCGTGGTGCACTATGCGGTGGCCAATATGCCGGGGGCGGTCGCCCGGACCTCTACACTGGCGCTGACCAATGTGACGATCCCCTATGCGCTGCAGATTGCCAATCATGGCATTCATGTGGCTGCGGTCAACAATGCGGCGCTTGCGCGCGGCCTGAATGTGGTGGCTGGACACGTAACGAATCCTGCAGTAGCGCAAAGTCTGGGCTATGAATGCGCGGATGGAATCCGCGTACTAGCTGCCGCTGGCGGACGCATTTAAGAATGAGAATATAGTTTCGGCCTCGCGGGAAGGCGGGGCTGGGATGGGGAGAAGCGGAAGCTGCACGCCCAACTCTCCCTGATATTTTCTTGATAAAATAAAGCTTGTCAAATTCATTAAGGTTTGATATACTCATTTTTGTTGTGACAAACACACAAACTTTTCATCTGGCTCGTTGGTCAAGGGGTTAAGACACCTCCCTTTCACGGAGGTAACATGGGTTCGAATCCCATACGAGTCACCAATATGCGGTAGTGGTGGAATGGCAGACACGCTATCTTGAGGGGGTAGTGGGTGTATACCCGTGGAGGTTCGAGTCCTCTCTACCGCATACATAAGTAATGAAGAACGGAAATCCTTAGCGATAAGGGTTTCCGTTTTTTTTGCAATATGACACCTCCCTTTCACGGAGGTAACATGGGTTCGAATCCCATACGAGTCACCAATATGCGGTAGTGGTGGAATGGCAGACACGCTATCTTGAGGGGGTAGTGGGTGTATACCCGTGGAGGTTCGAGTCCTCTCTACCGCATACATAAGTAATGAAGAACGGAAATCCTTAGCGATAAGGGTTTCCGTTTTTTTTGCAATATAATGCTACAATATTCATAATGACAGCCTGTTAATGCTTGCTTTGGATCATAAATTCAGGGGAGTGTAGGTATGAACAGTGACCGGTTTATCGATAAAAGCCTAATGCCAACGGAAGACGAGGTGTATTCATCGCTTGGCAGTGAAGCGAAGGATGCCTGGGCCGGGTTAATGAGCTTTGCAGCGGAGAATTACGACCATGCAGCAGAATGGAACTACGGCGGGAAGAATTACGGCTGGAACGTTAGGTACCGTAAAAGCGGAAAAACTCTATTTTGCATGTTCCCCGAAAAAAAAGGCTTTACCGTCCTGCTTGTCCTTGGAAAAAAGGAGATTGAAGTATATCGGGACAGATGTGCAGAGTTCGGCGGCTCTTTCCGTTCAGTGTTTGATACTGCAGCCCAGTTTCATGACGGAAGATGGTTATGGATAAGGGTCGAAAATGCCCTCCAGCTTGAAGATATTCAAAGAATGATCCTGATTAAGAGGAAAGCGAAGATACGCCAATGAATTGGAGGGGGAACGTGTCACCACTTCAGAGCCGCGGCGTATTTCGGGTACAGCTCGCGGATGCAGTCCGGGCAGATATCATGGGTGAACTGTAAAGAGAGCTGCAGCTTCAGGAAACGTTCAATGGTGATCCATTCCTCCTGGCTGCTGCGGACTGATTTGCAGGCTGCACAGATGGGTACGAGCTGGGGGCTTGGGTGTAGATGGACGACGCTGGAGCACTGGGTTACAAGGGCAGGACCGGCAGATTCCTCTGCATTAGGGGAAGGTCCAATATCACGCAGTGTAAGGACGGCAGTCTGATGCGCGGGTGCTTGTTGTTCAGTAAGGAGCGGGAAAATATCCAGGTGAAATATTCTGCTGCCGTTATTCCCGGTCAGTAGTGTTAGCTGAGCGCTGGCAACAAGGCGGATTCCCTTGAAAATATCACACAGCAGCTGCTCGAGCTTCACCATCCCGTCCGGATCAGCCAGCTTTTGCCGAAACAGCTCCAGCACATTCAATTCGAGCCAGTCCCCAGCACTTGAGAAGCCGTACAGCCGGTTAAAGTCTTCCCAGTGATCGCTGGCGAAACGGATGTCTCCAGTGCTGCCGATTACCAGCGAGTTATGCTTCATGGCATTCAGGGATTGAATGATGGAAGAAGAGATACTATCCGGCAATGGTAATCGCTCCTTGGGTGGTGCAGGAATGACAAGCTAGGATGGCGGGAGGTTCAGCAGTTCGGCGACTTGGCGGCGGTAGCGGTCGGCTTTGCGTGTGCCGTGAATAAGGTTGGACAGCCGATAGGGTGGGATGCCGTGTAACTCACAGAATTTCTTCTGGTCCAAATGCAGTTCTGTCAGACGCTGTTTGATAGCCCAGCCATATGGAGTAATAGGTCGTTTGCTGTTCAGATCACTCACCTCTTATCGACTATCCAGCCGCTATGTTATAATTAGGAAAAGACATAATAATAGTTAATTATATACTTTTTTACGTCATTTTACAATAAAAAAATAACGTTTTTACGTATAAAACATTTTGGCGGAAGGCGGGTTACCGAATGCACTCCATTTACGAACGAATTGAATCTCTGATCAAACGGCAAGGACTTACGAAGAAAGCTTTCTGTGAGCAGCTGAACATCAGCACCGGGAACATGGGGGACTGGAAGCGGGGCAAGTCGACGCCCGGCACGCATAAGCTGATTGAGATTGCCGCATTTTTTAATGTCAGCCTCGATTGGCTGATTCTGGGCAAGCGGAATGTGGACACTGTGAAAGAAAGCGGAGAGGATTATTTTTTTGGCCAAATACGGCAATTGAATTGCCAAACGGATGAACTGCTGCAGAAAGAGAAGGAGTTTATCAAGGAATACATTGAATTTACAGAGTACCGTAAGCGCAAGGAGGATGACGGGAATTCTATTTGAATAAGGGATGCTCTGACAGGAGTGAAAATTCTTAAAAGGGCATCTTTACTTTTTGCGGCAATGGATTTATAATATTGAATGTTGGCCTCAAACAAAGCTTTAACATTTGTACACACCGCGCGGTAGTGGTGGAATGGCAGACACGCTATCTTGAGGGGGTAGTGGGTGTATACCCGTGGAGGTTCGAGTCCTCTCTACCGCATAACTTTTAATGAGCAAAAAAAAACATTTGTACACACCGCGCGGTAGTGGTGGAATGGCAGACACGCTATCTTGAGGGGGTAGTGGGTGTATACCCGTGGAGGTTCGAGTCCTCTCTACCGCATAACTTTTAATGAGCAAAAAAACCTTGAGGTTTCAAGGTTTTTTTTGCTTTTATTATTTAGCGTGCCCAGTTAAGCACTCATCATCTAGCCGGTGAGAGTCCGGTCGTGGGAGGGGCCAAGCCCCCACGAGCCAAAAGAGATTAGCCAAGTTGGATTGGTATATTCTGCAGCGATTAACCTGGTGGTACACCAAGAATAGACAACACAGAAGATGGTTGGGGTCACTGAAAGAGGTTAAATATATTGCCGTCCAGTATGGACCAAAAACGCTGTTGTAAACTGCATGCCCATGAATGACGAACATCGGAAAGCCGTATGAGGGAAAACCTCACGTACGGTTTGATGAGGAGGGGCTGAATTTGTTCAGCCCTTTACTCTAATGTCAAAGGCTGTTGTAAACTGCATGCCCATGAATGACGAACATCGGAAAGCCGTATGAGGGAAAACCTCACGTACGGTTTGATGAGGAGGGGCTGAATTTGTTCAGCCCTTTACTCTAATGTCAAAGAACTGACATTTGCGAGTCTGGTTTACCTTTGTTGACGAATTGTTGACGGATATTTATCTAAGGGGAAATGAAAGCTCAACTGCTAAGGGTATTTCAATAATACCACTACTTGACGTAACTGATTTTCGAGCTTTTCCGCAAGCTTGATTAACCCGGGAACAGGCATGATGGTGGATGGGCTATCCAAGAGGCAGCACTCGCTTGCCGGGGAGATGTACCGGCGGTTAACAAAATGACACGGTTCTCCAATCGGGACGGATCGTTCATAACAATAAGATGCAACAAATATGAAAAAACAATCCGATTTCCCGGATTGTTTTTTCATATTTTTGTCGCGTACATCCATGTGAGGTTAATATCAGGTTTTGTATATATGACGGAAACATTCAGAATTATATGTTAGGTATTATACGTTTTATCAATTCTTTTTCTTTAACACGGAGCTTTTATGAAGTTTTATTGTGCATTTTTACGAAAATATGTCACATATATTGACGTTGATGTACATTAAAACTATCATTGTATTCAATTAAGAATCCATTCTTGATTAGTTTGTATCTCTAATGAGAGACGGAGTGATGCCGGATATGACTAAAAGAAAGGAGATGGAGATCTACAGGGACATTAAACTCGCGATCACGCAGCACAAGCTGCTGCCGAATACACAGCTGGTTGAGGATGCGCTTGCTGAAGCCTTTCAGGTCAGCCGTACGCCTATAAGGAATGTGCTGAGAAGACTGGCGATGGAGAAGCTGGTTACAGTCATTCCATATCGAGGGGCCTTTGTCTCTTGTCCCAGCGTTGATGAGGCAAAAGAGGTCTTCGAAATGAGGCGGGTCATCGAAACCTCAATGGTCCGGAAGCTGTGCACGATCGTGAAGCCGCAGCAACTTGGCCCGTTGGAGATACTTATTCGGGAGGAGCACCAGGCTAGTCATGTAGGTGATATTGTCGGTGCACTGGATGTCACAGTAGATATACATCTAAAGCTGGCGGAGCTGGCGGATAACTATTATTACTATCATTTTTTGGAGGAGTTGATCTCGCTCACCTCGGTTATTATTTCCCTGTACGGAACGAATCAGAGCTTCTGCCATGATCATGAGGAGTTATTAGCGGCCATTCTACGGCAGGACGGAGAGCGGGCTGCCCATATTATGGAGGAGCATCTCTGGCAAATCGAACGCTCGCTGAATTTTACTGAAACGACGACAAATGTCCTGAATTTCAAAGAGATTTTTCAGAGATGATTTTTTTTGGGCAGAATTGTATCCAATTTCGGATTCTAAACAATCAGAAGATGCATACAAAGGAGTGGGGAGATTTGAAAAAATGGGCAATCATGCTGGGTATGATGACGGCGGCAACAACTGTACTGAGCGCTTGCGGAAGCGAAGCCAATGAGGGAGCAGCGGCTGAAAGCGGCAGCACCATCACGATAACACTGATGCACAGGTACCAGGAGTCCAATATCGGCAAAAGCCCGGAGGATACTGCAGTGCTTGACGGGCTGAAGCGGTTCCGTTCAGATTATCCGAATGTCAAGGTCGTTGAAGAGCAGCTTCAAAACGAGGATTACTCCATCAAGGCCCAGGCGCTGGCCGCGGCCAACGATATGCCCGATGTATTCATCGTCCCCGGCTCATGGATGACAAATTTTGTGGATAACGAAATCGTGCTCCCCCTGAACGCCGAACTGGACAAGCGTGTGGAGTGGCGCGACGGTTACCGGGCAGGAACACTGGATGCCGGAACACGCGAAGGTCAGGTGTATGGCATTCCAATTGCTGCTGGGCCTACCCATCTGATCTATTACAACGCAGATATGTTCTCTGAGATCGGATACGACCAGTTCCCGGCGACCTGGCAGGAGCTGATGGACGCCGGCGGAAAGCTGGCGGAGAAAGGCATTAACCTATTCTCATACGGGGACAAGTCCAAAGGATATGCGTTGTCCAGCTGGATCAGCGCCTTGACCGACCGGATAAGCGGACCGGAATGGACCGAGTCCATCCTGACAGGAGGCGGAGCGAAATTCACAGACAAGGGCTTCGTACAGGCTATCGGTATAATGAGTGATCTGGCCAAGGCCGGTTACCTGAACAAGGATCTGAATTCTATTGATTCCGATACTATGGTGAACTATTACTTCGAAGGCCGCTCCGCGGCATTCGTCAGCGGCATCTGGTCAGCGATGAACGTTGTGAACAATGCACCGGCAGAAATAACTGCAGCCACACGAGTTGCCGTATTCCCCGGTGTCGACGGGGGACTTGGTAATCCGCTGAGTTCATCCGGAGGTGCCGGCGTCTATTACAGCGTCAATGCGGGCGTACAAGCGGGTGAGAAGCTTGATGCCATCATGACCATGCTTGATTATATGACCGGTTCCGGCAGCGCCAAGTTGATGGCGGAAGTCGGAGGCTTCCCGGCCTTTGATCCCGGAGCATTCGATACGGCCAAGCTGCATCCGGTAGCGCTCGCGGCTTATGAGGCCAGTGCGGCAGCCGACGCAACTAAAATCTTCGACCTCTGGTTCGATGCCTCGATCGTTGAAGTCATCAATACCGGAATTCAAGGCGTTATGGCAGGTTCCAGTACGCCGGAACAGCTGGCCCAGGAAACCCAGAAGGCTTATGATACCTTCTTGGCCAATCCTTAAGCGGAACTAAGATACCGTTAGGGCCAGACTGGGATAGAGCCGGATTCCAGAGATTATTTTTAGAGGGGTGAGGAAATGGGCAAGGCGCTGCGCCCGAAGGGATGGGTGCTTCTGGCATATCTACTTCCGGGACTTATAATATATTCCTTTGTCGTGCTGGTTCCGATACTTGCCGCTTTCCGTTACAGCTTTTACTCATGGACGGGTGGACCCAAAAAAACGTATATCGGCATAGAAAACTACATGGAAATTCTTCAAGATGATGTGTTCTGGCATTCATTTATGAACAATGTGCTGATGACGGTGTACGGGCTGATTGGACAAGTAGGGTTTGCCTTTGTTTTTGCTCTGCTGCTGATGTCCAAAATGGTAAAGCTAAAAGGGCTGCACCGGACGATGAGTTATTTTCCATCCACACTGGCCCCCGTAATCATCGCATTCCTGTGGATGCTGATCTACAATTATAACTACGGACTCCTGAACGCCGGACTGATTAAGCTTGGTCTTGGTGACCTGGTGCAATCCTGGCTCGATCTGACAGGTCCGATTGTCCTGCAGGTATCCATTCCTCTGTCCTGGCAAAATATCGGATTCTTTACACTGCTGATGCTGGCGGGACTATCGTCGATTAACAAGGAAGTTTTGGAGGTTGCCGAGCTGGACGGGGCTACGGGTATTCGTAAGGCATGGTATGTCATCATTCCATTGGCCAAGCCAACCTTGGTCGTTGCTTCTCTGCTCTGCATCGCCAATAATATGCGCGGCTTCGAGCATATCTACGCACTGACCGGAGGCGGTCCGGGCAATGCATCCTCAGTGATGGCGTTGTATGCGTACCAAACTTCGTTCATGCGCTTCCGTTATGGATATGGTTCTGCGCTTGCTATTGCCATTATTGCACTCACTATGCTCATGATCCTGCTCTGCACACTGGCGCTTCAGCGCCGGGAGAATCAAAAGGGAGGTGCGTACTAATGGAACTCCAACTGGAATTAAAATCGCAGCGTAGCTCCCGCCGATTGCTTCCGGGTCCGGCCAAGCTGGTGGTGAACGTATTAATGCTGCTCTTTACCGCCAGCTGCATTATACCGCTTCTCTGGATTGGTTATTCATCCCTGAAGACACAGGCGGAATTCGCCAATAACATTCTCAGCCTGCCTAGTGCGCCGCAGTTCGGAAATTATCTGGAAGCCATCAAGATTACAAATATGCTCCAGCTGTCATGGAACAGCGCGAGAGTGACATTCCTGGCGGTTATCGGCATTACGGCGATTTCGTTCGTAACAGGTTACATCACAGCCCGGCTCGACTTCAAGGGAAAGAAAGCAATGATCTTCTATTACCTGTTTGGCATACTGGTGCCGATTCATGCGCTGCTTGTTCCGATCTATCTGTTGTTTAAGAACTTTGGCTTGGCAGACGAGTGGTATACGCTGATCATCCCGTATATTGCCTTTAACCTGTCTCTTCCAATCATGCTGGTTAGCAGCTACGTGGTCAGCATTCCGAGAGAGATCGAGGAAGCTGCTTCCATCGACGGCCTCAGCTTCAGCGGAACCATGTTCTGCATTATTTTCCCGATCGCCGTACCGGTGCTGACCACGGTCGCGATTCTGCAGTTTTTCTCCTGTTGGAACGAATTTTCTTTTGCACTGGTGCTGCTCAAGGATGAGTCGCTGCGGACAGTTCCGCTCGGAATGTCGTATTTCAAGTCGCAGCACAGTACCAACTATCCGCAGCTGATGGCGGGAATGGTCCTGTCCATGCTTCCTGTCACCGTTATATATTTTGCATTCAGTTCGCGTATTATCGCCGGCGTCATGTCCGGCGCAGTCAAGGGATAAATCGCACGACCACCTTAACTTCACGCCAATGGAGGGAATAATATGCTGAATAATGATCACAATCAAGAACAACCACAACTGCGGACACCCGACCGTTCGAAATGGAATGAATCCTTTTACCGCAGATCGATGGAGCTGCCGGATGAGCTGCTGATCGGTGCCATTGACAGTCATGTGCATGCCGGTCCTGTGCTGAACTCGAACCCCGGGCATCTTGATCCGATCCAGGTGGCACAGGAAGCAGCTGCTGCAGGCATGAAAAGCATTGTGTACTATGATGTCTTTGGTTGGGCCTCAGGAATGGCCTGGGTCGTGAACCGGCATGTTCCAGGCATTCATACGTATGGAGGTTATCTGATGAATTCCTGCCATGGCGGCATGAACCCGCGTTCGGTGAAAACTGCACTGCATATGGAGGAGGGCTGCCGATTCATCAGCTTCGGATCGCACTGTACCCGGCATTCCGCCGAACGGGAGTCTACACTTATCGACGGGAAGCTGGTTCCGTTCAAGGACGCTTTTCCGAAGTTTGCAGAGAAAGAGCTGCCTGTGGCGACATCAATCCCGCTGGAAGGACCTGTTCCGGAAGCGTTGGACGAAATTCTGAGCATGGTGGCTGAACATCCGGAGGTGTACCTGAACACGGGGCATGTATCTGTCCCGGAGGCGCTCCGTCTGCTGGATCTTGCGGAACAGTATGGCATTGCGAAGGTGCTGATCGCCCATCCGGTGCGCGGCCAGATGACCATAGAGGAGCAGAAAGCGGCGGCGGCCAGGGGCGCTTTTCTGGAAGCCTGCCTTGTGGACTGGCTGTATCCTGATGTTCCCCGGACGCATTACTATGTGGAACGGGAATACATGGATATGGGTGCGGAGCTCGGGCGCTTCTCAAATGCGACAAAATGGATGAAGACCATCCGCGAAGTCGGAATCGACCAGTTCGTGCTCGGCACCGACTACGGCATCCGCGCGGCGTCAACACCGGTACAGGGAATGAGGACAATGATCGCCAGCATGCTGGATTATCAGTTCTCCCCGGATGATATTTACCGGATGGTAGCCACCAATCCGGCAAGGCTGATCGGAATCCAGTCGTAGGGTGCTGCGGGTATACGCGGTTACATTCAGCATGAACAGGAGGAGAGGGCATGGAATCCGCGACATCGTATGATCTCGTCATCACCGGAGGATCTATCGTTACGGAAGTAGCTGTAGAACGCAAGGATCTCGGCATTGTAAATGGAGTAATTGCTGAAATCTCGGAGAACATCGATCCGGCAGGAGCCACGGTAGTGGATGCCCGAGGGTTGACGGTGATGCCTGGTGTAATTGACTCACACGTGCATTTCAATGAGCCTGGACTTGAATCCTGGGAAGGATTCCGGACGGGGTCAGGCGCGCTTGCAGCCGGCGGGGGAACCTGCTTTTTGGATATGCCGCTCAATGGCATTCCTCCGACCATTACCCTCAGGGCACTTCAGCGGAAGAGGGAGTGTGCGGCAGGTAGAACTTATACCGATTACGGCTTCTGGGGCGGACTGATGCCCGGCTATCTAAAGGAGCTGCCGCTGCTGGCGCAGGCAGGAGTGATCGGGTTCAAGGCATTCATGTCCTCTCCGGGTGACAAGGACAAGGAAGCGTTCCGACGTTCCGACGACCGGACCCTCAAAGAAGGGATGAGGATTATCGCTGAGACGGGAAAGGTACTGGCACTCCATGCGGAGCATGAGTCTACCGTATCACGCCTAACCCGGGAAGCCCGCAGCCAGGGACGTCTCGGTGCGGAGGGCTATACCGCTTCCCGCCCCATAGAGGCGGAGGTGGAGGCAGTGGAGACGGCGCTGCGTTATGCGGCCGAAAGCGGATGCCGTCTGCATTTTGTCCACATCAGCAGCGAGTCTGCTGCGGGACGCATACGGGATGCCCGGAAGTCGGGACTCGATGTGACGCTGGAGACCTGCCCCCACTATCTTTGCTTGACCGACAGAGACTTCGCAGCCATAGGCGCGGTGGCTAAATGTGCGCCTCCCCTGCGTGACGCGGAAGAGCAAGCCCGGTTGTGGAACAGATTACAGGAGGGCTGGTTCGATTTCCTGGCTTCCGATCATTCGCCCTGTCCGGCAGAGTTGAAGACCAGCCCGGATATGTTCGAAGCCTGGGGCGGCATCGCAGGTGTACAGAGCACACTTGAGCTAATGCTGGATGAAGGACATCTGAAAAGAGGCATTCCGCTGCCGCAGCTGGCACGCCTGATGTCAGGGGCTCCCGCCGAGCGGTTCGGACTGGCCTCGGTGAAGGGACGCATCGCAGTAAGCTGCGACGCCGATCTGGCGCTCGTCGATCTGAACGCCTCATATACGCTGCAGGCATCGGACCTATATCAGCAGCACCGGCATTCACCGTATATCGGCCGCAGGTTCGGTTGCAAGGTAAAGAAGACGCTGCTGCGGGGCCGGATGATGTATAGCGAAGATGAAGAGCTTCTAAAT
The DNA here is from genome assembly GCF_000802655.2 of Paenibacillus sp. IHB B 3415. Taxonomy (NCBI): domain Bacteria; kingdom Bacillati; phylum Bacillota; class Bacilli; order Caryophanales; family Paenibacillaceae; genus Paenibacillus; species Paenibacillus sp. IHB B 3415. The sequence goes on from NZ_JUEI01000016.1 coordinate 45,240, forward strand.
CCAGGGGACGGAAGGGAACTCAAGGCAGTATATTCGGGAGCTACGAATATAAGCCTGTGATGAGGCTGATGGTAAACGGCACAGGTCCATTCGAAGGAGGGAAAGCGATGATGGCAACAGCCGGCGGATTGTCCGCCGTTCAAGAAGATCTCCTGTTGCTTATCCACGGGATTCCCAGAGAGCAGATGCGGCTATACGTCGACCGCTATCTCGGCAGCCTGCTGGCAGGGGATGGGTACGATCCTGAACTGCTGCTGACACTGGAAGCGTATGTGTCCTGCAACGGCCACATGAATGAAATGTCCTCCCGGCTATACATCCACCGTAACACGGCAGCATACCGGCTTGAGAAGCTGGAACGGCATCTGGGCATTCCGCTTAGAGAATCCGAAAACCTGCTGCTGCTGAATATGGTATTTCTGTTCCGGCACCTGCTTGATGCTAATTAGGCTTATTGAATATATTAAGGTTAGCACTCGACAGTCAGGGAGAAAGGCGCCTTCGGGTGCTTTTTTTTTGCCATGTATTCTAAAATGGGGGGCCTGATATTCTATTTATTGGAGCGAGATGCTTTTATTGATTGGATAGTATGGTTTTCAAAATCTACTTCCGATCATTCTAGAACTAATAATTCCCCTTGTCCAAATCCCTCAAGGATAGCGCGAATGCAGAATAATCTCCACATGAGAGGTGCTTTATAAAGAAAGGTTATTATAACTGCAGCCTCTTACTCTCATAAAACTTTAGCTTCTGCAGGGTTGCTTTTGGCTTTTTAATGGATTCCAGGACTTTTGGTAAGTATGCCTCAATCCTTAGCACGATTTTAGATATTCTTCATTATGTGATAAATGTACTCAATTGTTCCACTTGAAAGTGTTCCATCCAATTTGTCTGTTCTTGCACCAGGCTTTCAAGTTAAAGATGGCCAACTGCTGGCAATATATGATTTTTAAATGATGGTGGTATGTTTTCAGCGTTATGAAGAGAGATCAGCCTATGCATTTTTAGTTTTGCATTCTACAACAAATTCAATCAAGGTCAATTTTGAAGGGGGATTGTAAATGCCGCTTTCAAGTAGGTAAGGGTTAGGTCCACGTTTTTGTAAGTTTGCTTGATCGGAATGCATCAAATGTAACCCCAACCTTGAGGGGGGAGTGGGTGTATACCCGTGGAGGTTCGAGTCCTCTCTACCGCATAACATGTAACAGCAGAAACCTGAAATTCCGAATAAGGGATTTCAGGTTTCTGCTGTTTATTTGGGTTTGCAGCTGCATGGAGTGGAGTCAAATAGGAAGGGGATGAGGATTGTGCATAAGGAACGGAGTGAAGACTTGAATAAGCGACGGTGTACGAATGGGCGTTATTTGATTATTACTGCGGATGATTTCGGCATGTGCCATTCTATGAATGAGGCGATTATGGAGCTGTGGGAGGCGCGTACCATTACTTCGGCTATGATCATGGTGCCGGGTCCCTGGGCTAAGCAGGCAGCTGACTATGCCGCACATAACCGCGAAGCGAATATCGGTGTGCATCTTACGCTTACTTCCAGTTTCCCGCAGTATAAGTGGGGGCCGGTGACGAGAGATGGAAGGGTTCAATCGTTAATCACTCAAGAGGGGGACTTTTGGGGGACATCAGCTGAAGTGGAGCATCAGGCTGCTGAAGAAGCAGTCAGGACTGAAGTACGCAATCAGATCGAAGCCGCCATACGGATGGGGATTGATCCGACACACCTGGATAGTCATGAGGGCAGTCTTTTGGGACTGGCGGGCGGACGTGATTTTCTGGAGCTGGCCTTCGATTTGTGTGAGGAATACCGGCTGCCGTTTAAGCTACCGCGCAATATTGTGAACCAGCCCTTCTTCACCTCGCAGCAGCGGGAGTTATTCCGGGCACGGATTCATTCGGCAGACCGCCGGGGAATCCCGCTGATTGATGATTTAATCATTCTGCCTTATGAGCATGAGCAGGGGGAGGGGTATCCTGATGTGAGGCGGCAATTATCGCAGGCCATCCAAGAAATGAAAGCAGGAATAACGGAGCTGGTCGTGCACCCTTCAAGGGACACTGCCGAAATGCGCACCCTTACCCCCTCTTCGGCCAAAAGAGAGATGGAATATAACTTGTGTATGGACAAGGAATTCAGACAGCTGCTGGTGGACGAAGAAATCCGATTGATATCCTGGAAGGACGTACGTGAACAGATGCGCTTGGCTAGATAAGGTAAGGCTTGGCCGGGGCTAATGACAGATAGCTTACCGGTGAGCTTATGATGAAAAAAACACCCTTCACACCCGGCATTCATTCGGGCAGTAAGGGTGTTTGTATTTTGCGGCAGACAGATGAATTAGGTCGCTCTACTCCAGCAGCTTGGCGATGTCTGCTTCAATCTGGTCCGGTGTGGTTTGCGGTGAGAACCGCTTCAGCACGCGGCCTTCCTGATCCACCAGGAATTTAGTGAAATTCCATTTCACGCTCTTCGAGCCGAGTACGCCGGGTGCTTCTTTGGACAGATATTTGAACAGGGGATGAGCTTCGCTGCCGTTAACATTTATTTTCTCATACATAGGGAAGGTTACACCGTAATTAATCTCGCAGAACTCGGCGATGTCTTCGCTCTCACCCGGCTCCTGTCCGGCAAATTGGTTGCTCGGGAACCCGAGGACTTCAAAACCGCGGTCTTTGAATTTATCGTACACTTCCTGGAGACCCTTATATTGAGGAGTGAAACCGCATTTGCTGGCTGTGTTTACGACGAGCAGTACTTTACCTTTGTATTTGGAGAGTGATTCTTCCTGGCCCTTAAGGGTGTTGGCTTCATAATCATAGACACTCATGGATAATTCCTCCCGTACATTGATTTATCACAATTTAATTGTACACTATTCACCGTCAGAAGCAACCCTCCAGGTTGTGACAACATTGCATAATCGTTTCAAAATGCAGGAGATGTTTAAGTTAAAGGTATGTGTCCGTACAAAATCCGCTTGAAAAAGGAGAAGATCAAAGATGACTGCAGTGCACCTGAAGGCGTTATATACAGCTACAGCAACGGTTCGCGGGGGCCGCGAGGGTTCAGTGGAATCATCGGATGGAGCCCTTAGGCATGACCTCAAAATTCCGAAGGAGCTGGGCGGTCCCGGCGGTGCCGGTACGAATCCTGAGCAGCTGTTCGCGGCGGGATATGGTGCCTGCTATGAGAGTGCGCTAGCCAACATTGCCCGTAAGGAGGGCGTGAAGCTGCAGGATGTGGAGATCACTTCCAACGTGCTGATTGGCAAGGACGAGAGCGACGGAGGCTTCAAGCTTGCGGTTAAACTGGATGTGAAGCTGCCGGGTATTGAACGGTCTGTAGCGGAAGATCTGGCGAAGAAAGCACATGATTTCTGCCCGTATTCGAAGGCGACCCGCGGAAATATTGAGGTTGAATTGAACGTACTGTAAGGTATGGTGTAGTTATATCATTGAAAATGATATGTTCCAATATAAGGCCGGACAGCCGATGTCCGGTCTTATACTATGTGGAGCCGCAGAAACAACGGGTAGGAATGAACAAAGCTGGGAATAATGGCTAAATAGAGTCGGAGAAGGTTAGAAGTGCAATAAATAGCGGGCGCGAGCTTGCTGTTTGGTTGACATCACCCCGGAAATTCTTTAATATGTCTAAGTATCTGTTAATGTCGCGTGTGCTATTAACTACCAAAAATTTAAATAATGGGTGATGAAGATGTCTTACAGACCGAATATTACGAATGTGACCAAAGCCAGCAGCAATGATAAGGAAGGATTGTACGAGTTCATTATCAAGCTTGCTGACGGAACGGAGTGCCGCGCGTTCTACAATCGGTTTCCGGAATGGAAAATGACGAACATCAGCCGCCTGCTCAAGACGCCATGTCCGGTATGCCGCAAAGATTTCATCTGCAGATGCATGGATTCCTTCACAGCTGATTTCGAAGGGCAAATGATCGGGGACGAGTGGATTAACAAGGCAATTGCTGAATAATTACACGTACGGACGTTGTAGGCGCGGGAGCTATCCCGCGTTTTTTGTTTTTTTTCAGAAGAGGATATGAAGGGTACACTATGATTAAGAGGAAGGGGGCGGCGAAGTGGCTGAAGAGTACAAGGAAATGCAGGGTAAATCCATTGTGCTGATTGATGGAGTCTGTCATCTGTGCCAGGGGCTGGTCCGGTTTATTGTTCCCCGTGATCCCCGGGCGAACTTCATGTTCGCCTCCTTGCAGAGTGAGGCGGCCAAGGAATTGCTGAGGGCTGGCAGCCTGCCCGGCAATCAGTTAAACACAGTGGTGCTTGTGGAGAACGGCAGCTATTATACAGAGTCGGCTGCAGTGCTGCGGATTGCCCGCAGACTGCGGTTTCCGTGGCCGCTCGCATATGTGTTCATCCTGGTGCCGAAACCGCTGCGTAACGCCTTGTACAGGCTTGTGGCAAGGAACCGCTACCGCTGGTTCGGCAGGGATGAGCAATGTCTGCTCCCGTCACCGGATCTGAAGCGGAGATTCCTGTAGCGGGAAACCGGGTTTAATAAAAAGCAGTGCCGCCTCTCAGAGGACGGCACTGCTTTTTGGTAAGAAGATTTTGACACAGATGAATTCCGTGCTTCCTGAACGGGGCCTTACGGCTTCAGAGGTTCTGTCTTAAGCATATAGCTCTGGGAAAGCTTCCATTTGCCGTCAGCAGACTTCTTCAGGGTTGTCACAGTGGTGGAGCGGCTATCCGGTAACGCAGGACCGCTTAGTTTCTTGGTCGTCTGCACCAGATATAAGGAGGCTTCATCGGCTGTATAATCAATGATCTTGGAAGAATCGATAGCGGAATCCAGATCATAGACCTGGAACATCTGGGCATACACCTGTTTGGTCTGAGTATATGCGGGAGAAGTCTCGTCAATGGTCGAGAGCAGGCCGTCCAGGTTCTCTTTGTTGGTATAATCAAAATTAGCCTGAACCACAGCATTGATCAGATCTTCGTCAGCTTTGGGGACCGAAACTGCTGCTTCGAGTGTCCCCTCCGGAAGGGAATACTCTATTGCTTTGATCTGCAGATTGCTGATCTGCCACTGTGTGCTGCCGGTACTCCGGGTCAGGGAATAGATGTACTCAGCTTTGCTGTTCAGCATAAAAGCACCGCCGAGCTTCTTGCTGGTTTCGATCGTCTGCACAGTTGCTTCACTCTTCTGCACATCAATAATGTTCAGCTGCTCAATGGTGGTCTTGGTATCATACTCCGCCATTTGTTCCTCAAGCTGCGGACCAATCGCGGTTAGCGGAGATTGCGGATCGATAAGCGACACGAAACCTTTGGCATTCTCATTATTCAAATAGTCGGCATACTTATCGAAGAGGGCTGAGATTTCTTTGGTGGATGCAGCAGTGTCTACTGCGCTGGTAATCGCTACGGTATTAGCTTTGGCATCCCAGCTCACCTGGTTGCCGGTAGCTTCACTGACGAAGCGCAGCGGGACATACGTCACATTATTAATCATCCGGGGAGCGGATACCAGCGACTTGACCGTTCCATTCACGCTGGCTTTTTTGCTGCCGATCTGCAGCTTGATGCTCAGGCCTTCCTTACTGGCGGTGACGGTGCTGGTCTTGGCATCCCAGGTAAGCTCCAGGCCCAGCTTCTCGAAGATCGGGCGCATAGGCACGAGGATAGAATCGTTGTCTTTGACCGGCGAGCTGGAACTCAGGTTCAGCTTCTGCTGATCAATCAGGACTGTAATAGGTTGTTCTGCTGCGGCAGCGGATAAGCTGACTGCACCGGATAAGGCAAGAACGGCAAGGAATCCGGGAATTAGTTTCATAATTGTGAAACTCCTCTCTATAATCTGGACTAACTTATGTATGTACGTATGTATTATAAAGGTACGCGGAGAATGATCACATATCCCTTGCAGGACATGTAAGGTAGGGGGATTCTGGGGGGTTCACTCGGATATTGGTAAAAAAGATATTGCTGAGCTCTTATATATATGCTACTATAGCTGTAAATTATAGGAACAGTAACGGAAGCACCGTTCAATGACCGTATCCCACGGTTATTGGCGGTGCTTTTTTTGCTGCCATTTTTGCCAATATTCTGAGAGGAGAGTGATTTCATGACGGCAAGAATTGTACTTGCAGTCCGGGAGAGCGAGTACATTGAACCGCTGCTGCATTATCTTCACCATAGTGAGTATGGGGAAATGCTGCGGATCACAGCGTTCAGCAGGCTGGACACTTTTATGGAATTTATGAAGGGAGACGAGATTCCGGATGCCGTTGCCGGTGACCCTTCCTTCATTGAAGCCTGGCTGGTGGAAGGAAGGAGCACGGTTCCGTGGGCAGTGTTGAGTGATGCGGGAGATCTGCCGAATGCCGGTAATGTGGCAGGAGGAATGAGGATTGCCAAATACCAGGCGCTTCCCTCGCTGCTGGAGTCCGTTCTCCAGCTGTGTGATCTGAAGCGGGTCAGGACTGCTGCTGCTCCCAAGGAGCAAACACTGCTGCTGGGGGTTGTCTCGGCAAGCGGCAGCAGCGGCAAAACAACGCTTGCCCTGAATATGGCGAAGCAGCTTGGTGCACTCGGCCTCTCGGTGTTCTACCTCAACCTGGAGAGTGTGGACAGCAGCGGATTATATCTGCGGATGCCGGGCGGTAACGCTCCGGGCTTTGAACGCCTGCTCTACGAACTCAAGGCTGGGGGAGAGAACAAGGGAGGGAGGGGGAAGCCCTTATGGAAGGATTATGCGTTCAGGCATGATAGCCTGCGTTGTGATGCATTCAGACCTGTGGAGAATTTCAGGGAAATGCTCCAGATGTCACGGCAGGATACGCTGGAGATATTAGAAGGGCTGGCTGCGTCCGGAAGCTATGATGTGATCATTGCGGATACCGGAAGCATTGAGGAGGAGCGGGCTCAGGCTGTATTACACAGATGCGGACTCCTGCTGTGGGTACTGAAGAATGAACAGGTAAGCCGGCACAAGACGGAACGCTGGCTTACCTACTTCGACAGCCCGCATTCCGGCATGCCCCCGGAACTGAGAGCCAGGAGCAGATTCGTGATGAACTGCTGTTCGGATGCGGTGAATGACAACCCGGCGGATGCCCGAACCGGGCTGGCGGGTACACTTCCGTATATTCCTTCCTGGGGGATGCAGCATTACGGAGAGCTGTGCCTGAGCTCACCTCAATTCATAGCGGGAGTACAGCAGCTCTGCAGAAGCATAATTGAACCGGCTTTGCCGGGCGTATTTACCGGGAGTTCTGCATGAATGAAGAAATGTTCAGAGCACTGCGCAGCGACATCCGGGCAGGGCTGGACGTTACTTCGGCCATAGGAAACCATGAGCTTGCCGTTTTTATTGAACGGATTATTCTTGGACGGGACAATCTGCAATTTTTGACGGCCAAGGAGAAGCACGAGCTGGTGAAGAAGCTGTTCGACTCCTTCCGGGGGCTGGATATCCTGCAGCCGCTGATAGATAATCCGGCCATTACCGAGATTATGATCAACAGCCATGAGGAGATCTTTGTGGAGGAGGACGGCATGCTCCGCAGACTGCCGCTGGCATTTGAATCCAGAAGCCGGCTGGAAGATATTATCCAGACTGTAGTCTCAGGCGTTAACCGGGTGGTGAATGAGTCTTCGCCAATTGTAGATGCCCGGCTGCAGGACGGTTCGCGTGTCAATATCGTGCTGCCGCCTGCTGCGCTAAGGGGCCCGGCAATGACTATCCGCAAGTTCCCTGAGACGCCTATGACCATGGGCGAACTTGTGAAGCGTGAAGCGCTCAGTCAGGAAGCCGCAGAGCTGCTGCAGATTCTGGTAGCGGCCAAGTACAACATCTTCATCAGCGGGGGGACAGGCTCAGGAAAGACTACCTTTCTGAATGCCCTGTCGCAGTTCATACCGCCGCAGGAGCGTGTGATTACGGTAGAGGATTCTGCGGAGCTGCAGATTGTCACGGTCCCGAATCTGGTCTCGCTGGAGACCAGAAATGCCAATACGGAAGGAAGGGGCGAGATTACCATCCGCGATCTGATCCGCACTTCACTGCGGATGCGGCCGAACCGTATTGTTGTTGGTGAGGTGCGTGGAGCAGAGTGCCTGGATATGCTGCAGGCGATGAATACCGGCCATGACGGGTCGTTATCAACAGGCCATTCCAACAGTGCGCATGATATGGTCAGCCGGTTGGAAACTATGGTCCTCAGTGCCGCGGAGCTGCCGGTAGCTGTAATCCGTCAGCAGATCGGGTCAGCGATTGATATATTCGTACATCTCTCACGGCTGCGGGACCGTTCGCGCAGAGTCATGGAGATTTGTGAAGTTGCGGGTCTGCGAAGCGGAGAGGTCGAGCTGAATCCGTTATATGAATTTCGGGAAACCGGAGAACGGGATGGCCGGGTACTGGGCGGCCTTGCCGCCTGCGGCAATCCGCTGCTGCATACAAACAAACTGCGAATGGCCGGACTCAGTGATTATTCATTGATGCGCTTCAGCGCAGCCAGCCGGAAACCAGAGGAGGTTATGTCCTGAATGCCTTGAAGAACAGAAGCCAGAGTGTACCCAAAGCGGATAGAAGGATATTCGGGAAAGGAATAAAGCCGGTTCAGCCGCCTGGCGGGTCTGCTGCGGGCGAACAAGCGGTGCTTCCGGATTATACCCGGTACGAATTGAACGCCATGCAACGAATTCTGGTCATTGTGACGGGTGGTGTACTGTTATTTGGCCTTGGTTACCTGTTCTATCATCATCTGCTTCTCTCTGTGCTGCTTGTGCCGGGCAGTGCAGCCGGCCCACGCCTGCTGCGCAAATACCTGCTCCAGCGCCGGCGCTCAGCGCTTAATCTGCAGTTCAAGCAGATGCTTTTCTCGCTCTCTTCATCGCTATCCGCCGGACGGTCGGTAGAGAATGCATTTCGCGAGGCGGTGCTTGATCTGCGGATGCTTGACCCGGAGGGCAGCGGTGACATGATCGCTGAGCTGAATATTATCTGTACCCGCATGGAGTACGGGGAGCCGGTAGAAGAGGCACTGTATGATTTCAGCAAAAGGGCAGGCATGGAGGATGTGGAACGTTTTGCAGATGTATTCATGGTCTGCAAGCGGACGGGCGGGGATCTCGTGGAGATCGTGCGCCGCACTTCTACAATTATTGGAGAGAAGCTGGATATTCAGCAGGATATTGCGGTCAGTATTGCCCAGAAGAAATTTGAGGCCAAGGCCTTACTGGTCTCTCCGCTGATGATGGTGATGTTCATGAGCCTGACAGCGGGAGACTATATGCAGCCGATGTATACAGGTGCTGGAATAGCGGTCTCCACACTGGCGCTGATTGCCTTATTTCTCTGCTATCTCTGGACCTCCAAGATCATGGATATTCCATTGTGAAGAGGAGGGATGGTTGACATGTCACTGTTATGTGCTGCAGTCATGCTTATCTTCACCGCCGGCTGGATGATTCTGCGCTTCAAATGCGGCGGCCGCTACGCATCGCTGCGTGAGCTGCCCATGGCAGGGCTCCGGCTGCGGTGGCTGGGCGAGCCTATCCTGCTGCTTGTGGAGAAGGGGAAGGTCGTTAGCCTGATCCCGGCAGTAATGTTCAAAATTCAGCGCTCACTGCAGCGGATCTACGGCATGCGCCATAGCGCAGAAAGAACTTTGCTTTTCATGGGAGAGATGTTCAGCTACAGCTGGCTGTTGATCACAGGAGGCAGCGCACTGACCTTGTTTACGGGTGAGCAGGCGGGAATCTCAATTGGCGGCCTCTTGGCGGTGCTACTTCCGGTTGCGATGGTCAGTGACCTGCACAAGAAGGTGCGGCTGCGGGAGCAGCTAATCCTGCTTGAGCTGCCGGAGCTGCTGAATAGTTTAGTCTTGCTTGTTGGTGCCGGCGAGACGGTGCAGCGGGCGATTCTCCGCTGTGTCAACAGCCGCCTGGGAGACAACGCCCATCCGCTGTATGCTGAACTGCTGAAGATGACAGCGGAATGGGAAGGCGGCTATTCGTTCCAGCAGGCGTTTGAGAACTTCAGTAAACGTTGTGCGGTGCAGGAAGTCTCCATCTTCACAACTACAGTACTGCTAAATTACCGCAGAGGCGGAGCTGACTTTGTTCTGTCGTTGCGTGATCTGTCGCGGATGCTCTGGGAGAAGCGGAAGGCTATCAGCCGGACACACGGGGAACAGGCTTCCTCAAAGCTGGTCTTCCCGATGGTGATTATCTTCTTAATTGTGATTGTGCTGGTGGGGACACCGGCGCTGATGATGTTAAAAATGTAGGAGGTAGAAGCATATGATGACGCTGATTGCAGAAGGTGTGAGGAGTTTTTGGAGAGATGAAGATGGACTGGGCACGCTTGAGATGATACTGATTATTGCGGTGTTGATTGCGGTAGTGCTAGTGTTCCGTGAAGAGATTGTAAAGGTAGTTAAGGACTTGATCAGTACTGCCGGAGATAAGAGTCAGGAAGTATTTGAGTGATCCCTCTGCAGGAAGAGGAGGGAAGCTTCACAATTGAGGCTTCGCTTCTGCTGCCGATCATTATGTGCATCACAATGCTGCTGCTGTTTTTCTCCCTCTACAGCTATCAGAAGTCGATGCTTCTGCAGGTGGGCTCAGCTGCAACCGAACGTGCGGCCTACAATTGGGAGAATAGCAACAGGGCGGTGGATGGGGAATTCGCGGCAGGCAATTATGATCCTCTGTACTGGAGAATCAGCGAAGATGGATTATTGGGGTCCTTGTTCGGAAAGGGTGCACAGAATGGTAGTACGGCAATTGTACTGCCTGATGAAGCGGGGGATGGGGGCGAATTGCCCTTAGTGAAGCTGCGGCAAGCTTCGAAGATTGTCCCGTTGAATCTGACGGGAGAGCTTAGCTACACTTACGGACTTACAGGCCGCAAGATCAGTGCTGAATTAAAGAAGGTGTTGAGTTTGCCGGTCTTGGATGAATTATTGGCGGATGAGGCGGTTCCCGAGGTTTCTGCCAGCTCCTATGTTACTGAGCCTGTTGAGTTTATTCGAACCGTAGACCTCATGCGTTACTACGGGTCCAAGTTCAAGAATCATTCATCCGGCAGCAAGGAGGACACTGGCATGGAGAAGAAGAATGCTGCCCTCATGCTGGACAAGCTGCACTAAGCTGCCCATAACTCAGCGGGACTGGTTCAGGGGATGGGGCTGGAGGGAGGTGATAACGGATGCTGCATTCCAAGGAATGCAAGTTATTCAGCAAGCTTCCTAGCCCGAGCCGCTGCCGGAATTACGCAAGGCGGAGCGGAACTAGGAACAGAAGTAGCAACAGAAGTAGCGATAGTAATAGAACCGGAAGGTTAGTGAGGTGTACTTTCAGATATCTGCATACAACTGAAGGATCTGTCTCTATTTTTTTGATTATGATATTGGCTTTCGTATTTCTTTTCACCACTGTGCTCATAGATTACGCGCGAATTGCGGCTGTGAATGTGCAGGAGGAACGTTTGGCGAGAGCCGCGATCCGCTCCGTGATGTCCTCTTATGATATTACTTTACGGGACCGGTACGCTCTGTTCGCCTTCGGCGGTAACGATGGAAATCAGCTGCTGTCCAAGGTGCTGAACGATAATCTGTATGAGAGCGGGCGGGCAGATGCGTTTAATCTGCTGCCGGTTAAGCTGGATTCCTCTTCGCTGAACTGGAGCCGGCCGCTTGGCAGCTATGATATCTTCAGGCGGCAGATTATAGAAGAAATGAAGTATAAAGCACCTGTTGATTTCGCACTGGAGCTGGCAGGAAAGCTGAAGCCCCTGTCTGCGGCAATGACGGAGGCTTCACAGACAACACAGATACTGGGAGACCTGCAGCCTTTATATACTCAGCGTGAGGAAGTATTGGAACTTATGCTGCAGAAGAGAAGGGAGGCCGCTGACAGTACAGTGAAACTGCAGAAGCTTCTGATGAATCCTCCTGCTGATCATATATATCCTACTGTGCTGGGCTCCATTGCCTCTGCAGCGGATATCCCGGCGATGTATAACGATTATTTCGCCAAATATTACGAGGATTTGTTCCGGGATACTAAAAAATCGCCGAAGTACTCAGGTGTTCTATCGCTGTATAGAAATCAAGTATCAGATTTGATCAGCCGGATACCTGGTGTTCTGGCTGAGGTTCAGGCAGACCATAAATCCCGGTTACAGGAGGCCAGATCAGCACTTACGAAGGCTGAGGATTTAAACCGGCAGATGAAAAGCATGCTCGATCAGTCAATGGCTGCCGCAGATACTGCCGGAAATGATCCTGCGCGGAACTGGGACATCCCGGAGAGCGCGGAAGAAATGAATTCAGAACCTCTCAGGAAGCTGAGGGAGCAAGCAGCAAGCCTTATTCTCCCATCATCCGAGTTCATTACTATGGACAATAATTTAGGGGAACAGGAACGGGCTGCAATGACCCTGGAGCCGGAAGTATCCGGATTACCAGCCGTATTGAGTGCATTATCAGGAGCAACTGGAGAGTATTCAGGCATGGTTACAGGTGTTCTGAATGCTTCAGGGACAGTTCATAGTTATATACAGAATTATGGCGAGCATGGATCCATTATTACAGCTGAGGCCGCGCAGATTGATGGCCGCAGGACTTCGGACAGTGGGCGCAGGCAAACGGAGCAACAGGCCAAAACCAAGCTCGGGGAGGCCATGAAACTGCTTAATGAGATCCGCGGTCTGGGTGAAAGCGCAGAAGAAGCCGTGGAACGGTACCGTAGTCTGCGTCAATACTACGAGGAGAATGTCTCTTTCAATGAGGGTATAGAGCAGGAAGCGGCAGTTACCGAGAATAGCGGTGATCAATATACTGCCGGAAAATCATCGATGAAGAATATGGACGGCTTGTACTCAGCGATGAGCAGTGTTCTGGAAGGCGCCAGGGACAGATTGTATCAAACAGAGTATTCAGCAATGTATTTCCGTCATTTTGATCTATCGGCGCTGACTCCGCTGGCTTCCGGGTCTGCGGAAGGATTCGGAGAAAAGCTCGGGGAACAACTTGATCCTCAGGCTCAGGAGCTGGAGTATATTCTGTATGGCTTCTATAATCCTGCCGGGAATGTAGCAGCGGCTTATGGGGAGATCTTTGCCTTGCGGCTGGCCGTACGGACTATGGAGGGAATGATAGAGAAAGCCAGTCTGGGTAATCCGCTGGCGGTCCTGGCTGCTGCACTTTTGTATGGAGTTGAACAGACTGTTCAGGACATGCTTCTGCTCTGCAGGAACGGGGAGATTCCCTTATCCAAATATATGACCGCGAAGCTTACATATCGTGATCATTTGCGGCTGTTTCTTCTGCTGCATGGAGGAGGGGAGGAGCAATTGGCCCGGATGCTTGCACTTATCCGCCTGAATACCGGCACTGATCCGGCGGGTAAGTTCACGTATGCCTCAGCAGAACTCACAATGGGCATGCCGCTGTGGTTTCTCCCTGGAGTAGTGAAGCTGGTGGATTATAGTGCAGGACTCTCCGGGGACGTCCGGGGTAAGAATTATTTCAGGAAAGTAGGGGCCGACTTTTCTTATTGAAGGAGGATTGGCCGAATGAAGCTCTGTCTGCGGAAATCGCCGGGCCCGCGTGATGAAGGCAGCATGGTTGTAGAAGCGGCGCTGGTTCTACCCATGTTTCTGTTGTTTGTCCTGTTCCTGATCTTTATTGTGCAAATGACACTATATTCTACGGCGCTGCAGAGCACGGTATCCGATACGGTTAAAATAGTCTCGGCGCATATGTATCCTGCGGCTTTGGCCGCACAGCAATGGGATGATGCGGAGAACACAGATTCGTCCGCTGGCTCTGCCTCCCCGGGTGTATGGAGTATTCCGCGGTTGTCGCTTGCCGAATGGAGCGAGAATTATATGAAGGAGCTTCCGGAACCTATGGAATCTTGGGTCAGCGCTGCAATCCAGCAGGGAGAAGGGCCGCTCCAGAAGGTGCAGGCCGGAGCTTCCGAGGCCGTACTGGATATAGCACTTAAGCCTATGCTGAAGCCGTATCTGTCTTCGGACTGGCTTGAATACAGCCGGATTCATGTGTCCAATGTTACCGTCCCTGATCTAAATAAAGGGATGCATCCCTACTTCGGACTGGTAGTCAGCTATGACTTGCCGATGAAAGTTCCGTTCCTGAATCAGAAGATTGTACTTGAGGCCAGTGCAGTCGAACGCTTATGGATCGGCAACACAGATGTATCCGGAGATGGCGGTGCAGCCGGACCTGATGAAGAAACCGGCACCATTATCATCCTGGAGAAGCCTAATCCGGGCGTGGCGAACCATCAGGGCCTGATAAAGGTTAAGGTGCCTCCGGGCGCTTCGGCGAACCTGGCTATTTTTTACAAAAGTGGTCAGAGCACGGCCAAATATCTGGGCTGGAAGCAGGCGGATGAGAACGGATATATCGAATGGGAATGGAAGATAGGCGTAAATACAACACCGGGGACCTGGCCCTTCGTCATTTGTTTGGCTGACGGCACCTCCTTGGAGGCGACTTTTGCAGTTGTGAAATAACTGAAGTTTACGGGAAGGGGAGTGCGGATGACAGAATGGGCTTTTTGGGGCTGCCTGCCGTTCCTGACAGCAGCATTATTCACGGATATACGCTGGATGAAGATCCCTAACTGGATTACATTGCCTGCACTGGTTGCAGGAATATCCCTGCAGGTGATTATGAACGGCCGGCATGGACTGCTCTTATCTCTGTGCGGTGCAGGTTCGGGGTTTCTGCTGCTGCTGATCATGTATTTCATCGGGGCAGTGGGGGCTGGAGATGTTAAGCTTTTTGCCGGAATTGGTGCCTGGACTGGTGTACTGTTCTCCCTGCAGGTAATTGTGTATTCTGTGCTGTTGGGAGCCGTTGTCGGCTGGATCATGATTCTCTTCAGACGGGAAGCAGGCCGGAGGGTACGCGGTATGTTAAGCAGAACAGCGGGATTCCTGCTGCTCCGTAATACGGATATGTTCAAAAAAGGGCAGGGGAGTGATCTGCTCCGGTTTCCTTTTATGCTGGCTGTTTTTCCGGGATTTATCTGTGCGTACTATTATTTCTGACTTGAGGTTTGGAGTTTTAACAGCTCAGGAGGTGAAGCTGCTTGTTTGGACTGGAACGTGATTTCGTGCAGCAGGATGGGATAACGATGCTGCTCGGCAAGCCTGAGGGATTGGCGGCAGGAGAGCTTAACATGGTTCAGGCCCGCATGCTGATGAACACCGGTATTCCGCATCATCTGCGGCTGCTTCTTAGAGAGATAGACCTGCAGGTGACACTGGAATATACCGTATCAAGACGAAAAATGCTGGGGACTCTGCTCAAAAGTGAGAGGCTGAGCATGCTGGAATTCTTCGGGCTGCTGCTGCAGATCGCTGCAGGAATGGAGGAGGGGCGCCTGTATATGCTGCGTGCAGAGCAGTACGCGTTGCATGAAGATTACATCTTCATTGAGGGACCGTTAAACAGTGGAAAAGTGTTCCTTACCTACCTTCCACTGCAGCATACAGAATCAGCTGTAAGTCCGGGGGAGTCATTGAGATCGCTGATCATGGTTTTTATGGCGGCCATCCACGAGCTGTCTGGCGACGGAATGCAGCGGCTGCTGCAATACTGCGGGGAGGAGGCTTTCAGCCCTGCAGGGCTTAAGGAACTATTAGCAGAATTGCTGACAGGGGCAGACCAATACAGGGCTCCTCCTGAAGCCATGGGGCTGGTTCAGGGGAAGCTGGTAGGAGCGCCGATTCGGTCAGCAGACAGAATGGAACAGCCTCCGCTCCGTAATCTGGAAGAGCCAAAGACGGCTTTCCCGGGGAGAGCAGCCTTCGCGTGGGAGCAAGAAGATAAGGAGAGTGTGCCTCCTGCTTCTGGACAGGCGCCAGATCAGGCTCCATGGATGAGCGGCGCACCGCGGCTGAAGCGGAAGGATGGGGGAGCAACCGGAGAACAGCTGATGCCTGATATGCCTGAACAAACCCTCCAAGCTGCTGTGGACGGAACATCATCGTATCGGACGTATATTGTACTTGGTGCAGTGCTGTGCGATGCGTTGTTATGGAAGTTTCTCTATTTAAATAATCCCTTGACGCTTTGGCTCGCGGTCTGTGCAACAGTAACTCTGGGGCTGGCAGTTGTATGCTGGATGGTGTGGAGCGGTAGGATTACCCGGGGCGGATCTGAGGAAGAGGAAGAGGAAGAGGAAGAATTTTTGGAGGAGGGGACAGAGGACAGGAAGGGTACAGGCCGGAAGCTGAGGAATGAGCTGGAATGGGATTTTGGCAGAAATCCGGTAGCGCCGCTCCGGACTTCAGCTCCCGCTTACATGCGTTCAGAACAAGCATCATCTGCTGAAATCTCTTATCTAAGGGGGACAATGGCAGGTGGACAGGGTACAGCTCCGGAGATTGCCGAGGAACGGATTCATGTGAAAGAAGCGCCTGCTGCAGTAGCTGCCACAGCGCTGCTAATCCGGGAACCGGAACCGGTCAAAGGGGGCGGGCTCCCATCCAGCGGGCGGGCAGTTCCTTATCTGGAAAGAAGCGAGGCGGATGACGGCGGAACTCCTGAGAGAATTGAACTGAACCGCCCCAGCTTCATTATTGGCCGCTCTTCAGAGGTCGCCCAGTATGTAGAGACATCTGAAGGGGCATCGCGGGTGCATGCCGAAATTTCCAGAAGCGCCGGCGGGTATATCCTGAAGGATCTGGACTCCAGGAACGGCACACTTCTCGCTGGTGAGGTTATGGTTCCTTATAAAGAGTATCCGTTGACCGAAGGAGCGGTGTTCACGATTGTTAAGGGCTGCTATACGTTTCACACTTGAGATTTCAGCTGTTCAAGCGCCGGCTGCAGGGTTGGATAGGTGAACGTGAAGCCGTTATTCACTGCTTTGGAAGGAAGTACGCGCTGTCCCTCAAGCAGAATTTCCGACAGCTCACCTACGGCAGCCTTCAGCAGAAATGCCGGGACGGGGAACCAATGTGGACGGTGATAGACTTTGCCGATCATGCTTCCGAATTGTTCGTTCGTAACCGGCTGCGGAGCAGTAGCATTAACAGGGCCTTCGATCTCAGGATGAAGAATGCAGAATTCGATTAACCGGACGATATCCGTCAGGTGAATCCAGGACAACCACTGCTTGCCGCTACCGATTCTGCCGCCGAAGCCAAGGGAATACGGCAACCTCATTTTGGGAAAAGCACCGCTCTCATTGCCCAGCACAACGCCTGTGCGCAGTTTGACCAGCCGGCAGCCGGAATATGCTTCATCGGCAGCCTCTTCCCAGGTCTTGACGACTTCTGAAGGGAAGTCTACAACGCGGGTTGGAGAAGATTCATTATAGGTATCCTGCCGTGAAGTCCCGTAAATGGCGACAGCAGAGGACTGGACGACTACCTGGGGCTTATGCTGCAGCGACTGCAGCAGCTTCCCTGCTGCGGTAACGGTTTCCAGCCGCGATTTCATAATCGCCTGCTTGCCGCTTTGAGTCCAGCGCTGGCTAAGGGAAGCTCCGGCAAGATTAACCAGTGCATCTGCGCCTTCGGCAGCTTCGGGATTTGATTTCAGACTGTCCCAGGTAAGATAGCTCAGACCCGGATGAGATCGTGGGTTCGCCGGAAGCTTGCGGCCGACACTGATGAGCTGATGCCCGCTTTGCAGCCAATATTCGGTCAGCTCGCTGCCGATGAAGCCGCTGCCTCCGCAAATGATATATTTCATAGGGGGTGCTCCTGTTCTGGACGCCTGATAATGGCGTGACCTGATTAGCAGTTATTTGACTAAATGTTTATAAGGTGTGTAGTCGATGCCGTTCTTTTCCAGGAAGGTAACCAGAAAGCGGTTGTCGCGCCGTGGTGTGGCTATAATATAGCCTTTGATGCAGTGCTCACGGGTTACCTCCGGAGCGTTGCTCTCCACGGCAATTCTGCCGATCTCGGCAGCAATGGAATGTTTGGCGATGTCGCGGAAGGGACTGGGTACCGGCTGAAGCAGCTGGTCCAGAAAAGCCTTCATCTCGTCGCTCCATAGTGGACGGCTGCGTTCTACCCAGTAATTCTGCCAGTCCAGCTTGGACTTGCCGTCAGCCTTGGGCAGCACCTTCAGAAATTTGCGGAACATAAAATAGCCGCCGATGCACATACAGCCCAGCAGTAAAAAGGTCCAAAATGCGATGGAATTCATAAACCAATTGCTCGGAGCTGCAGATAACAAGCTTGAGGGTGAATGAAAATGCATGTATACACCGCCTTTGACAATGATGATTGTCACTTTCCTTTTACTCATCTAAAGTATAGCGTATTTCCAAAGTTTTGCGAAGCGGAAGCGGGCTTACGGGGCTTGCCTAGATTTATTTTCCCGATCACGGTAGAATAAGGGTTAATTCGTGAAGGAAAGAGGGAAATAGGCATGCTGAAAATAGGTTCACATGTGTCCTGCGCGGACAAAGGTCTCCTGAGCGCGGCCAATGAAGCAAATGAGTACGGATCTACCTCGTTTATGATATATACGGGAGCGCCGCAGAATACGCGCCGTAAGCCAATTGAATCGATGTTCCCTGAGGAAGGGAAGCTGGCTATGGCGCAGAATGGTGTCGAGGAGATTGTGGTTCACGCCCCATACATTATTAACCTGGGCTCCTACAAGGAAAGCACCTACCAGCTGGCAGTTGATTTCCTGCAGGAGGAGATCCGCCGTACCCATGCGCTCGGTGTTAAGCATATCGTCCTGCATCCGGGTGCATTCACTGACAAGGATGCCGAATACGGCATTCAGCGTATTGCAGACGGACTAAACGAAGTGCTGGGCGGTACGGATGAGACGGAAGTGCATATTGCTCTGGAAACAATGGCCGGCAAGGGAACAGAGGTCGGACGCAGCTTCGAGGAGATTGCTTCCATTATCGATAAGGTCGTACATAATGAGCGGTTGTCCATTTGTCTTGACACCTGTCACATTCATGATGCCGGATACGATATTGTGGGCGATCTGGATGGCGTGCTGAAGAAATTCGACGATACCATCGGCCTGGGACGGCTCGGCGTTATCCACATTAATGACAGCAAGAATCCGCGGGGAGCGGGCAAAGACCGCCATACTCCGATTGGCTCGGGCTATATTGGTTTTGAGACGATCAACAATGTCGTACATCATGAAGCACTGGCAGGTCTGCCGTTCATTCTGGAGACCCCGTGGATTGGCAAGGATGCCAAGAAGCTTCGTCCAATGTATGAAGTGGAAATTGCTCTGCTGCGCGGCAATGTGGCTGAACGTTTCGGAGTGGAATTCCTGCAGGAGCTGGAAGAGCTGCATGCTTTTTTTGCCAAACAGGAGCTGGACTCCCGCCGCTATGTGCTTGATGTATGGGAATTGCTGAAGAATGATGCCAAAGCCAAAAAAGCCGATCCCCGTGAACCGCTGGAACGTCTCTATGATCAAGTAATTGCCGCCGGATTATTCCCTCAGCTTAGTGAGGAAGCCGTCAACCAGCGACTGATCGCCTGGCTGGCAGGCAAGCAGCTGCTCGTGAACGCTTAATCCAACAACAGATTGCGCAAGCAGATGAGAGGATGGACGGAGAAATATGGAGTTACATGTGAAAAGAGATCATTCATCAGGCGGACAATATCCGGACCGGGCGCGTATGCTCATTTCCTGTCCGGACGGGCCGGGAATCGTAGCGGCTGTGTCGCATTTCTTGTACCAGCATGGTGCAAACATTGTGCAGTCGGATCAATATACGATGGACCCGGACGGCGGCATGTTTTTTATGAGAGTGGAGTTTGACCTGCTTGGGCTGAATGAACGGCTGGAAGAGGTGCGTACGATCTTTGGCGGCGTTGCCGAGCGCTTCAAGATGAACTGGCAGATCTTCAATGTAAGCCATAAGAAGCGGCTGGCGATCTTTGTATCCAAAGAGGATCACTGTCTGGTGGAGCTGCTCTGGCAGTGGCAGGCCGGTGATCTGGATGCGGATATTGCACTTGTGGTCAGCAACCATACGGACATGCAGGCTTATGTTGAATCCTTCGGCATTTCTTTCCACCATATTCCGGTTACGGCGGATACGAAGGAAGCCGCAGAGAAACGTCAGCTTGAGGTGATCGGTGATGATATCGATGTGATCATTCTGGCCCGGTATATGCAGATTATCTCGCCTTCGTTCATCGAGCATTACCGGCACCGGATTATCAATATCCACCACTCGTTCCTGCCGGCATTCGTCGGCGGCAAGCCGTACGCCCAGGCGTATCAGCGCGGGGTCAAGATTATCGGCGCTACTGCCCACTATGTGACTGAAGAGCTGGATGGCGGTCCGATTATCGAGCAGGACGTGCAGCGGGTCAGCCACAGTGATGATGTGAACGAGCTTAAGCGCATCGGACGCACCATTGAACGGGTAGTTCTGGCCCGTGCGGTGAAATGGCATATTGAGGACAGAATCCTCGTGCATCATAATAAAACAGTAGTTTTTAATTAAGCAGCGAAGTATTCCAGTTAACCATTACAACCACTCCGGTAAAAGTCAGGAAACACACGGATGCATATAACATCCTTCCGGCCTGATTTTTACCGGAATCATCTTCAGCCGGGAGCTTCTCCCGCAGCCTCAAGCTATACAACAACCTCACAGTAATAATCTAATACACTTCTCACCACTACAGGTAAAAAAGCATTTTACCGGCATTTTGGATCTTAAGCCAAAATGTATTTTGTTATGTGCAGATTTCACATTCAAAGGGGGTAAAGGGCTTGTCATCGCAACGCGGACATTTATTAAAACGCAATTACATCTTTGCCTTTCTCATCCTGACCGCCGGCTTCGGCGGACTGCTTGGCTATGATCTCTATTTCAAACCCTATGTACTCTCTCAGACTGTCGTCAAAATTAAGGTGGATGACGGAGGCTTTTTACCGAAAAATTATGAGCTGAAGCCCGGAGATCTCTATCTGGATTCCGTGCAGACCAAAGACATTCCGGCTGGTGTCATCCGAAGCCTGGATCAGGTGGAACGGAAGATTACGAATGTGAATCTGACGGATGGCAGTATTCTGACCGAATCCCTGATTGATGTGAGCAATCTGGAGCCGCAGCAGGATGAGGGGATATTTCCTATACCCAAAGAGGCGATCTATGCCATTAACGGTTCTCTCCGCAGCAGAGATAAGGTGGATATTTATCTGGTAGAAGGGGATTCGCCGGTTAAGGACCGGACAGGCTATAGCCCGGCAGCCGGGGCAGCAGATGCTTCCGCAGGAGTGAAGGTTTCAGGACCGGCTTCTGCTGTGGAAGAGGGAATTCAGCCGGCGCTTCCGGACCGCAAAGTATTTCTCAGCGGAGTAACCGTGAATTATGTGCGCACCGAAGACAACAATGATGTGCTGGATTCGGAGAATGGCAACAACAATAACCGCTTTACCTCGACCGGCAAAGTGGCGGCACCGGAGCTGAAGCTGAAGAAGAGCGACGGGGAGCTGCTGGGGGCATTTTTGGAACAGGGCAAGAAGCTGTGGATTGTAAGAGTGGAGTAGGAGAGTGGAGCAGAAAGGAGGAAAGATGAGCTTGAAAATATTCAGTCTGGGTATGGATCAGCTGACAATTAATGAAATAAAGCTTGCCGGATTTACGGTCATCGCCCAAAGCGTGCTGCCTGAGCCGGCGCAGGCCGGAGGACATCTGCTGATGGTGACAAGCGAGCAGGTACCGGTATCCGGACTCAGCCGGCTGCGCCGGAGTTATCCGGATTCCAACATTTTATATGTATATCTGCAAAAAGGAGTGAGGGGGTATCAGGCCATTCATATGCAATGTGAGAGCCTGGGGATTTTCTTCATGCCTCCGCGTTCCACCTCATCAGCAATCATCGATAAGCTGCGCTACATGCTTGAGGATGAGCAGGCAGAGCGGGGAAATCTGATCGGATTCTTCGGGTCCGGGCCGGGCATTGGCTGTACAAGTGCAGCTAAGCTATTCGCCAGACGGATTGCGGCTTCGGGGCTGCGGGTGATCGTGCTGGGTCTTGATCTGTACGATCCGGGTTATGACCGTAAGACAGCAGTCAGTCTGGACAGGCTGCGGCCGCGGATTACCGGCAAAATGCTTCACGATGAGGACTTTGCCGGGTTTGTGAAGCAGGAAGGATATTCGTATCTGCCAGGCAACTTCGATTATTTAAGCGCTCAGGACTATCAGGAGGAGGAGATCGAGTATTTGCTGGCCAGAGCAAGTGAGAATGCCGATGTAGTGGTGGCTGATTTCGGGTCCATTCCGGAAAGTGCCGCCTGGTATGTGGGCATGCAGAAATCGGTGCTGCGGATGATTGTAACGCATCCCCGTCATGAATACAGGCTGCAGCCTCTGATGGAGCTGGCCGGGCATATGGATCTGCATCCGCAGGATTTCCAGTGGATCATTAACCGCAGCAATGTAGAAGAGCTGACCTCTTCCAAGAATCTGGCGCTGCGCTTTGGCAGTGAGATCCTGCTGGAGCTTCCGTATTACCAGCCTTTCCTGGAGAGCCTGCCGCTTGGCAAAAAAGAACTTCAGCATGTAGACGATAAGGTTCATGCGCTGCTGGTCTCGCTGGGTCTGGCCTTGGAAGTCCGAAAGAAGGGAATATTTCAATGATTGAATATCCGGATGAAGCTTGGCCGCTGAAGCAGGGGCGAATTCCATCAAGATGGACTCCGCTAGACCCTGAGCATGGAAGACGGCAGGAAGAGGAGGACGGGAGCGGACAGGCACTGCCTGGATTAGCGAAGGAGACAGAGGACATACGGCTTTTCTCACTGAAGCAGAGCGTGCTCCGTACCAGCAAACCCGGCAAGGAAGACTTCTACGGCTTTCTGCAAAAAATGAAAAGTGAAATGAACGCCGGACTGGAGCGTGAGGATGACAGCTATTTCGAGCTAAATGCCAAGGCGTTGATTGGTGATCCGCAGGCAGTCAGCTTTTTCATGAACGAGATCGAGAAATATTTGCGCCGTACCCCGTTTACGGGCAAGGTGCCGGAGGCTTACCGTACAGCCGCTGAAGCGCTGTTTCATGAATGGAAAGGGTTCGGACCTGCGTACCGCTGGTTTACGGACCGGGCTTATAGTGAATCAACCGGTCTGCAGATGATCGGACGGCAAATTTTCTATAACCACCAGGGCAGGTTTGTAGCTTATCCGTATGAGATGCCTTCGCTGGATCGTGTAGAACAGCTCAAGCGATCACTTTTGAAAAGCGATCCCAACAAAAAGCTGAACAAGGATAACCCTTCGGTGGAATTCAAAATGGACGATCCCCTCTGGCCGGGCCGGTTCATCCGGTTAGCCATCTGGGTGTCGCCACGGGTCTGGGAAGGCTTCACCACCATATCGCTGCGCCGCCAGGTCGTCGAATTCCTGGATCTGGATGATCAGGCCGGCACAGAATGCATCCCTGCGGAAGCGATTGAACTGATCCGTGCGCTTACGGGGACGTTTCGTAATACGATTATCGCGGGTGCCGTAGGCTCGGGCAAAACCACTTTTGCCAATACAATTGTCGGAGAGCAGCTGCTCGGTTCCTCCTCCTGCATGGGTGTGGTGATGATTGAGAAGCATCCGGAGTCAATTCTGCCGTATCAGATCAAGGGCCACCGGATCATTCCAATCCAGGCATCCAATGAGGAGCTGATGGAGGTCGGTGTGGAATCGCTGCGGCATGACCCGAACATTCTCTATATGACGGAGATGCGTTATAACGAATGGGAATTCTATCTGTGGAGCGGCGAGAAGGGCTATGACGGCATTACCGGAACCTTTCATACGGTGGATTCGGAGGATATTCCTTACCAGGGTGCATTTGCCGTATCTACACGGATTGGCGGCAGCCTGAAGGGGCATTTAATCTCAGCGCTGAAATCCTGTGAGCTGGTATTTATTCTGGAAAGTGTGCCCGATGGGAAGAAACGGCTCGCGCGGATATCCGAGGTTTTTTATGAGGAAGCCAGCAACTCGGTATTCGCTAATGATCTGATGCGCTGGGAGCCGGAGCAGTCGGCCTGGAGCTACAATGACAAGCTGACGCCGGGACTGATGCTGAAGATGAAGAAGAAGAATGCGCGGGCCACGCGGAATATGCTGCAGGAGCTTGGACATCTCGCCGCCCAGAAGCCGATGGTGGACCCGTTGAAGGAAAGCTTGAAATCCAGGATTGTTTTGAACGAATGAGGGAGGGGGTAGCCTGTGGCGCTGCTGTACTATATCATCCAGTTTGTCTTTCATTTACTGGTTGCGGGCGGATTGTGGCTGTTGGTGAAGCCGCTTATTGAGCGGCATTTATCGCAGTGGGGACAAAAGATGGATTTCCGGATGAACCTGAGGATGAGTCTATTCGGCAAAAAGGTAAGCATGATTAATAAAAGAATGTGGCTATACCGCCATCTGGATGATTTGCTGTATTTTGCCCATAAGAGGTATGAGCCGGGAATCAGTGTTATGCGTTTTGTCACCCGTTCAGGCATGCTGTTCACGGGGGTTTTTCTATCGGGTCTGCTGACTCTACGGGAGCTGCCGGGACATATGAGCTTTAATAATCCTTTCCTGGAGGGGATTGTGTTAAATGAGGGTACAGCTGTGCAGGATGCTTGGCGGCTCCCGTTGTTTCTGGCAGTTCTCTCGGCAAGCATTCCATACTTACGGATGAGGTATACCTATGCTCAGAGGAAAGTGCGGGGGAGCTACGATCTGCTCGATGTGATCAAAATCGCCACCAAATTCACTCATTTATCTGCGGATTCTATTCTGTCGAGGACCAGTGATTTGCTGGCCGGGGATAATGTGCTGAAGACTCCCTTGAAGCTGCTTGGAGCGGCGTTTGCTAATTACAGCAATGAACGGGAGCTGAATGAGGAGGCGGGGCGCTTTGCCGGAGCGATCGGAACGACCTTTGCCATAGAATTCGTATCGGATCTGCTCTATTGCGAGAAGGAAGGCACACGTTATCTCAAAAGCTCGCTCATGATGCTTAACCGCTCCATGGAGCAGCAACGGGAGACGATTCTGACGGTCAAAGCAAGCAGCAGGGATGCGATTAGCCTGGGGCTGTATGGAAATCTGGTTGTGCTGGTTTCTTCGGTTGGAACATTTATGTACATGCTGAAGCCCGATGTCTATTTCAAATTGCAGTTTGAGACTACCGTTGGCCTTACATTTATGATGGTCATCATTGCGGGAATGTTCATCTCGTTCATGATCAGTACCATCCTCGCCAGGCCCAAGCTGGACTACCACTAAGGTGATGAATAATGGATAGATTACTACTTTTGATAGCTGTAACAGGTATTGTGTATCTCGCTCTATTGGTTTTTGTCGGCAGCAGCAGCCGTCAGGAACGTTATGTGCTCCGTCTCGGCGTGAAGTGGAAGGCCTTCGGGGAACGGGTGCAGAATGAACGGCTGCAGCACTTGCTGAATCAGAGCGGTCTGTCTATATCAGCAGCCAAAATCACAATGTTCCGGTACTCGGCGGCTCTGATTTATCTGCTGGTCCAGGCGGTCGGTGACTTCGTACGTTCAGAGTCTTTGTCTATCTATGATCCGCTTATTGCTGCGCTTATTCTCCTGATTACCAGTCCGCAGCGGGTTCTGCCGCTTGGCTGGCTGCTGATCTGGCTGCATCAGAAGACACTTATTCAAAAAGACGGGGAGCTGATTTCCTTCATCCGTCTCTATGAGAATAACCGGCTGCGCAAGCGCGGGTATGTGGAGTTTGGAGCTTTTTGTGCAGGGACAGCCAGCCACTTCAATTATATCCGTCAGGATCTATATGAGCTCTCGGAAAGGGCGGTAGATGAGGGAACCGAACGAGCGATTGAATGGTTTTGCAGCAAATTTCCCGAGAACCACGCTTTTATCAATGATATCCGTTCGATTCTGCTAGCGACGGAGGGGATGGATGATGATCATGAAGCAGCGAATTATTTAAGGGAGCAGGGCAAGATTATCACCAAAATATCGAGCGACCAATATCTGAAGAAATGGTCCTTCATCGGCGATGTATCGACCATCATTAATGTAATTCCGTCTATCGCTACCTTCCTGATGATTGTATGTCTGGCTATGCAGTACATTATGCTGATTAAGGGCAATTTTAGCGGTGTGGGGATGTTTCAATGAGTGAATTTTTGTATATTCAAACAGCACTTAAAAATATAAAATAAAAAGGGAGATATTAACAATGAAAAAGGACGCTATTTCTACTGGTTTATTTATCGCTATCGGATTTCTGTGTGTGGCTATCGTAATCGCAATACTGATTCCTGTCGTACGGGACGTAATCGACGATGCAGATGATAACAGACCGCTCATTCCGGCGGTTAGCCTGGTTGAGCCGTCAGGCTCGGGTGTGGATACGGCAGGACATAAGTTAGTTGATTTCCTGGTTTAACGGAGATGAAGAAGGACTCGATTTCCGTCGCGCTGTTTCTGGCTATTGGCTTTGTGATTGCGGGGATTTTTATCGCCGGGGCAACAAGCATTATCGGCGGCAGCCAGGATGATATCATTACCCATGTCAAAGCAGTTGAACAGTATTAAAAGGAGGCGCTGCGCTTGAAGGCAACCGTCCTCCGGGCATTGTTTATGTGGCTGGTGCTGTTCATTATCCTGCAGCCGATTTTTACGTATATTGATTATCTGCTAGATTTGCAGGTCAAAGCCAACACATCCTATATCACGCAAAAGGCCGCAACCGAAGGAATGGTTACAGCCTCAATGAGAGGCGAGGTCATCTCGAACCTTAAGGCTGTCGGTTTTCCGGAGAGCTCTATTGAAATTACTAGCAGTACGGAAATGATTCTTGAGCGCAAGCAGCGGATTGATGTCTATGTAACAGCACCAAGAGTAAACCTGTTTCCCTACAATTTCTCCGGCGTCTCCCAGCCGACACGTTATTATGGGCACGGCTCGATCATGAGTGAATATCTCGATTAACTAAGGGATGAAGCTGACCAATGGATTATATTATTAAGCTGGCATTTGTCCTGCTGATCTTTATCTACTCCTGGTTTTTTCAAATTCAGAATCAGGAGTGGGACATCATGCGCAGTATGCTCAAGGATGCCAACAATATGGCAGTTCACGATGCGTCACAGGAGTTGAACGAAGCAGCGCGGGCTCAAGGCCGGTTGGTTATTGACCCTGATGAAGCTTATGCTACCTTCCGCCACACGCTGCAGAGTAATCTGGGACTGGACGACGGCTTATCCCCCTTAGCGGGGAGCCGGCTCCAGGCTCAAGTGAAGATCGTCAAGTTCGACATTGTGGATGAAGCAACGGGAAATACGTTTCCCATGCTCTATGAAGACCCTGCGTACGGCATCACCAAATACATACAGGGACCTTCGGTCATCGCAGTTATTCAAACGGAGCATCCGGTCCTGATCTCCAGAAACAAAGTACAAGAAGCAATTACCGTGCCGGCGGTTCAAGAGTATAAGCTGAATCATTAGCCATATTAGCTTCGGCGGGTCCTGATCCAACTACTACAATTAAGGGAGAGTTCGATTATGAAAAAGACGATGCTCAGCAAAACAATGATAGGGAGAACAGCTGTGAAAGCCTTACTGGCAACAGCATTGTTAGCCGGTGTAATTGTAGGTCAAGTTGGGCCTGTCAGTGCAACAGCTGCAAAGCCGACGGCGGCTCCGATTATGAGAGATAATCTTTCGAAGTACGGATTAGTGAAAGATGTGGAGCTTCCGGTAACAGTTGAGGCTGGCGGACTTAGTTATACGCTGGAGAAGATTATGATTTATGATTTTAATTCTAAAGATGCAATCAATTTGAGAAAAACATATAAGTATGGTGAAGAGTCCGGGCTTATTTCAAAGCCTACATATTTTGTTTGGACGAAAATCACAGTCAAAAATAATAGTAAGAAGGTAGTGGATAATTCAACCGATGATTATTGGAAATTGAAATTTAAAGGACTCGCAACACTTGAGCCTGTAAGCAATTGGTCACGTATCAAGAAGCCTAATGACAAAATGGCTCTTAATAGGTTAGTCCTAAAGCCAGGTGAACAATTATCAACCTATCAAGCATATATGTACAATGATACGGTTTTTGACTACTTTGTTATTCGTTTATTTTTTAATGGTCAATTTAGTGAAAAGTATGTTGTGAAAGAACTGTAAGGGGGATATATGAGGAAAATCACTTGTTTAATATTGATTATTATTTTACTGGTACCAAGCTTCCCGAATTATTATGCTTTGGCTGCGGGAGCCAAAGCAGGTTCTATCGCTATTCCCATTACTACAGGTTTGGTAGGATCAGATAACAGTGCGAAAAGTTTTTATTTGGACTTACCCAGTGGTGTTACTAGTTCCACTATAGTGCAAAATACAGTTAAATACACTGGCAACAATCAGACCATTGGAAATATTGCTTTAGAGAATGAGAAAATTAAAGTTACTTTAAAAGGTTCGGAAAATAAAAAAGTCCTTGAAAAAGTTAAAGGGTATAGGGCTTCTTTTGAAGAAATGTACTCCACTAAAATCTATAATTCAATATGGTTATATTCCGATGGAAGACGCTGGCAAATTAATGAATACGATGAGTACAATGATCGGATGAAGACAAAAGATATACCGGCAGCCGATGGCTACCCATCACAAAATCCTCCAAGCATAATAGTAACAGCTGGTCCCCTTCAGGAGCAGCTGTATCTCAAATGGTATAACGGTTCAAGAACAGAAGTTATTGATTCAAAAGATATTGTTGCATCGTCTATAAAACCAATAATTCACGAGTATTCTTCATATGCTGATGGGGAACCAAAGTTTAAGAATGGAAGAGTTATTATAAACTATAACATCCCTAATAGTACTCCATGGGAACCAGAATCGAATGATGGACTTTCAGGTAAAGCGGAAGGACGCAGGTATAAAGCATACGCCTCCTATTATTACGAAGCTAAAGCCAACGTCACCACCTACAGCTACGGCGGCCTAGTCACTTTCGACTACGGCCTCCCCGATGAACCGACCCTAACCGGCGCAGCTATTCTTGAAAAGCCCTCACCCAACCCTGTGAAATTTGAGGAAAAGGACGTACCGGTGCAGATCAACCTGAAAGGGGAGCTTTTGGCATATAAGGATTCGTCTAACATCGAAGAATGGATGTTTTATGCCAAAGAAAAAGGAAATGACAGCACACTGAAAACGCTAAAGGATTATTCTAAAACCTTTACGTCTGCAAAAAAGATTGATTTTACTATTCCAAAATCAAAAGTGAAGGCACCTGGTATCACACAGGAGTACGAATTAAGTGTAGTCGTGAGGTTCAAGAAACCCGTTATAACCAAAACGGGAACCATCACTTCTTTGAAGGAATCCTACACAGTTAAAGCCGGAGTTTATACAACTCCAATTTCTCCAGGTGGTGATTTTCCAGGGCCAACTTCTCCTCCGAATCCTCCACGAGAAATGAAGCCACCTATTGCTCTTATCTCAGCACCAAAGACGATTAAGGCAGGACAAGAATTTGAAGCCAACGGCACAGGCTCCTACGATCTGGATGGCTTTATCAAAAGCTATTATTGGGACACGCCGAATGCTATAGGAGAATTGACGGATCGGCCGCGGGGGACCCTTTGGTACGATAAGGAGCACTTAGGCGAGCAGTCGTTGGCGCTCACGGTTATGGATGATGATTCCATGGCTGGAAGCACCAGTACTGAAATTATGGTCATTGAACCGGTGCCTAATGCATCCATATACGCTGAAGGGACACTGAAGCAGAACCGGAAAGTCATTATTCAAAGCTACAGCAGCAGCCCGACTCATTACCCACTGGTCGCATCTAAAACCAAAATAACCATTACTGCCGTTTCTGGCGGGACCAATGCAGACATTAAATACAGCGGGTCGCTGAATGGCGTGCCAAGTAAAGATGTACTGTTTAAAAAGCCAGGCAGATATAAAGCAACAATCTATGTCGAGAATACCCTGGGGCTGTCTGCGAGCAGCGAAGTGTCGTTTGATATTGTACCGGATGAGAAGCCCTTTGCTTACTTCACACTTCCTGGCTCTGCGTATCGTAACCCTGCAGATGGCAATCAGGCGACGATCTCTATCGATGACATGTCCTACTCTCCGGATAAAGATATTGTGGCCCGGAGGCTATGGGAATATCGCTACGATTCGAATAACAACGGTAATTTTGCAGATGAGAGCTGGGTGATCTTTAGTAACGAGAATTTAGATCATCTCAATCTTAAAGTGCGGGATGTTGGACAATACCAGGTAAGGCTCACCGTATTTGAAGAATTTGGTCAGCCCACGATTGATGAATTTGTTACCCAGGATGATCGCCAATCGAACAACTCAGACATCACACAGAATGCTATTGAACGAATCTTTAAGGTTGAAAATCAGGCACCAGATGTGGATTGGTCATGGTAGAAAGGAAAGAATATGCAGAAATTTAATAAGGTACTCTCAATATTCATGGCTGCTGTGTTATTGCTTCTAACCTATCCTGAAGCTTTTCCGGGAAAGGTGCGGGTAGAGGCTGCGGGTGATCCCAATGTAATCAACTATATCGACATACATGTCGAGGCATTTACTCAAATAAGTAAGTGGGTGCCCGCTATGGGGGGAATTGGCGATGTTGGTATTGACATGCCGGGTCTTACACTTAAGAATGTGCGATTTGACCTGACCACTCGTCAGTTGGAATATAATATTGTGCCGGATGGGCCAATTGTTATGAAATCTTCACCTCAGAATATGTATTACGATAATACACGTACTAGATTTTTGGAAATATATACTGCTTTAAATTCACCGGGTTATGGTTTGATATCACAGTTTAGCCAATGGAGGGTCGATGATTTCCCGGCTCCTCAATCTGTCGATACAATCACATTTGATCCGTCGACACAGCCTACAAACAAGTGGTATCAATCATTTCTAAAAGACCCTCCTACTGAAGTTTACATTTCGATAGGAGTGAGTGATCATCAATGGTTGTATACAATGTCTAATGGATGGTCAAATGGCGCCGGACAATCATTCACCAAACCCCTAATTATCAATTCAGCTCCAAGTCTAACCGTAACGACTCCAAGCGAACAGCAGCTCATTAACGAGCCGGGCTTCAGCGGAATGAATATTGAAGGATATGTACGCGATGTGGACAATAACGATGTGGTGGTCAGCGCGGAGATCCCGAATGTGTTCTACAAGAAAGTAACCATTCCGCAAGCGTTATATAACAAACCATTTTCTATACCCATAGACGTTTTGGCAGACGGCATCCCTCCAGGGCATCATACAATCATTGTCAAAGTCGTAGATCCCTACAACTTCAAAGACGAGAGGACGCTAAATGTAAATGTGTCCTATAGGTTAAGAAATAAGTCATTTATCTTAATCAATACACCTATAGACATTTCGACATCCTATACCGATTATGAAGGGGACCCGAAGGTTCAAGACAGGTACCGGTATGATCATGACCCGAACTTTTTTGACAATTCGATGGGGATCATTGGGGACAGTGGTCTATGGCGAAATTCCCAATACCAGTCGTTCCCCTATAGCGGGGTGTACACGGCCACCTTCCAGTCTCGGGATAATCCGAAAAATGATGATCGGTTCGATGAATACCGGCTATGGAGCCGCGATAATTTATCATCCATGACGTTTCATGTACACCGCAAGCCGATTGCTCTGTTTAGTGCAAAGCTAACGGGGGGATGGCTGCAAATTACGGATAGCTCCTACGATCTTGATCATATCAAGGCGTATAACAAAGGCTTGATGGATTGGCAGTGGCAATATAAAAAAACCGAATCCGAAATGTGGATGGACGGGCAACCGCCTGCGCAGCTGCCGACAACCGAACAATATGATATCCGGCTGCGGGTGCGTGACGTGGACGGAGAAAACGGGGCAGGGGTTTGGAGTGATTGGTGTGTGCGTACCGTAGGCAGCGGTGGTAATCTTCCACCGGTTGCACTCTTTACGGTAGATCCCAACATTGTATCCTATCGTCAGTCTACAACGATCACCGACAAATCTTTTGACCCGGATAACGATCCACTTGATGTGTATAGCTGGACCGTGACAAAGGACGGTTGGCAGCAGGTGTGGAGTCATTGGGGCGGGGCAACTACACCTCCGAATATTGCCGCCTATGGAGTAGGGACTTACCAGTTAACCTTACAGGTCCACGATAATCGGGGACTTTGGTCAGAACCCTACAGCCAAACCGTGCAGGTCATGAATCATCCACCTGCAGCTGCGTTCTATATGCCATCTGAAGTGTACCGGGATACGGTAATTCCGCTGGAAAATTTGACGCCCGATCCGGACGAGGATGGGGACGGACTGAGTTATGGCTGGAAGGCACGGATCAATAACTCCGGCTATTATTATACCAGCGGTAATCGGAGTCCAGTGATAACGATCCGTGATTTAATTTCAAACTACGGGATATCACAGCAGCAGGCCATCTCTGATGGGTGGGAAATGCGGCTTACAGCATCGGATGGATCGCTGAGTTCTAATGCCACTCGGTTGTTTACGGTCAAGAATCATGTTCCAACGGCAGGAATCAATGGACCAGCGGTTGTATACCAATATGACAACAAAACCTACTACGGTGTGGATACGGATGAAGACTCATCGGATGCAAGCAGCTTACAATACTACTGGAAGGTTATCAGCAGCGATGGAACCACAACAATGTACCGCACAGCCAATATAAATATAGATTTCCCTGACACAGGGTCCTACACCCTAGAACATTGGGTAGTGGATCAAATCGGTGCAAAGTCGAACGTGGCTAAGTTGAAGATTGATGTCATTGAAAACCAGGCTCCAGCTATCACGCTTACTGCTCCGGCAGGTACAGTTACAAATCCAACAGTTTTGGATGCAGAACTGCAGGGCGATCCTCTCATTGGGTGGAACTACAGTGATCCGGAGAACGATCCGCAGGAGAAATACCGGTTGGAGTTCTTCGCGACAGACGGGCAGTTGGCCAAAACAGTCGAGAATACAGATCCGACCGGCGGATTGCGGCAGTATCAGGTGCCTAATCCCACCTTTGAACGGTTCGCGATCTTCAGCTTATACGCCCGGGCTTATTCAAAAGGCTCCTGGTCGGAAGTCTCCAATGAAAAAGCCTTCATCATCGATAATCCGCCGCATGCCGGTTTTACCCTGATGACGGATACGGGCCGTAATGCAGCAGCGGTACCCATTTACCGGACGGATGTACTGCGGATCACTAGCACTGCAACAGATGCGGATATCCCGAAGGGCGACAGTATTAAATATCAATATTTCCTTAAGCCTTCAAGCGGGAACGAAGGGTTGGCCAGCATACAGGAGAGCTTCACCAAGCAATTCACGTCAAACGGAACCTTCGCGCTGCGGCAAGTCGTCACGGACAGCCTGGGACTATACCGGGAGCTGTCGCAGAATATCACTGTCGTGAACCGGATTCCGGCTGTGAATATTATTTATCCAACCAGCACCAGCCCATCCAGTCCGACCATTGTTAGTACACTCACCCCTGTGATTCAGTGGGATTATCAGGATGAGGACGGCGATGTGCAGCAGCGCTTCAAAGTACGTATTATTAATCTGGCAAGCGGGGCGGTAAAGGCCCAGTCCGGTGAACAGGTATCCGGCGCTAAACAGTGGAAGGTTCCTTCCGGCACGCTTGCTGAGAATGAGAAATATGCTGTGGAAGTTGAGGGGTATGACGGGTTCGGCTGGAGCAGTGTGTCTCCGCGCAAATATATGATGGTCAATCTGCTCAGCATTAAGGGGGCTGTCCAGCACACAGAGGAGTGGAACAGCAACCGTCAGGCTTACAATTTGAATAAAAGCGGGAATGCTGAGAGCCCGCGGGGGTATACTGTTTATTGGGCGGGGGAGAAATTCGTGCTGCAGGGCACGGCAACCGGATTGCCGGATACCGTTCAGGTTACAATGAGCGGAGGGTATACAGCGCAGCTGAGTCCGACCGGAAGTGACAAGACCAAGTGGACAGGCGAATTGGCAGACCCGTCGTTTGAACAGCTGCCGGATGGTCCGGTTACGTTCACTTTTACCGCCACTAATGAATTCACCACCAAGGTCGATTCGGTTACGGTAACCATCCTGGGGGATTGGTCAGAATATTATCAGAGTCATCGCGTAAAATAGCGGAACTCAGTCACTGCGTTACCGGTATCTTGTTCTTATGTTCCATATCAAGCAGCATCCTACGGGCGGAGGGTGATCGTTCAGACGATCCCCTCAGTCCGTTCTTCGTTTAAGCGGAGCATTCGTGCGGCAACCGCCCCCGAAACGGGTGAACTGGTGGTATGTAAGCTGGACGTAAGGAGAGCCACACGATTATTACGGCGCATATAATAGGAAAGTTTGCCGCTGAATATCTTGTGGGCACACAGGGATGAGGCGAAATCCTCCGGAGTTACGAAGCAGGAGGGCTTGGCCACCGGATGCACGGCTGTTTCTTCAAATACAGAGGCTACAAATTGTGAGCAGAAAAAAGCATCCTCCCTGTCGATCCGGATATTCAGCAGCACACCCACCAGGCCGAGCAGATGATATTTATAGCGCTCCTGATTCTGCATCATACCTTGGACATGATTGTACATGGTGTCATACTCTTCGGCACTGACTCTAAGCTGATAGATGGCACAGTCTGCACTGCTGTAGAACGGATGGATAAAGTTCTCATGGATCAGTCCGGCGATAAACGGATTGTGCACTCTTTTTCTCCCGAAGCTGTAGACCTCGCGCAGTTCACTGTCAAAGGCGATCGAAGCATGATTCAGCTCTGCTTTGGTGAACCATTTAATAATTCCGCTGAAGGCCGTACCCGTTCCGGTAAGCACAACATAGATATCTCTATTTGCAGTCATCTTCGAAATCCCTTTCTGCTGGAAGTAATGGATAATCCGGTAAAAAATATTGCTGAGGTACTTCCATCTTACTGTATAAATCAGCTTTGTAAAACAAACTTTAGTCTTAGATAGAAACTAGACTTAAGGCTAAGTCCCTCCATCCGCGGATTGCATCCTCCCAAATCCTCCCGAACTCTGCAAAGCTGGCGGTAGAGTGCATAGACCCGGCAGAAGCCGCTAACTATAAGCTGTAGCAAAAACAATTGGAAATGCTTCCACTTACGTGATACAATAATAGTCAAAATGACATTCTTGATTTGAGGAGGATTATTTTAATGACTGAACAAGCAAAAAAAGATCAAGCCATTCATAAAGAAGAAAACTCGACGGTGGACAACCTGGCCATCACTACGATCCGTACACTTGCTATTGATGCGATTGAAAAAGCAAATTCCGGACATCCCGGGATGCCAATGGGTTCCGCACCCATGGGATACCAGTTGTTCGCCAAGACGATGAATCATAACCCGGATCACCCGACTTGGGTAAACCGTGACCGTTTTGTATTGTCCGCCGGACATGGCTCCATGCTGCTCTACAGCTTGCTCCACCTGAGCGGCTATGATCTGCCGATGGAAGAATTGAAGCAGTTCCGCCAATGGGGCAGCTTGACACCGGGACATCCGGAGTTCGGCCACACTGCAGGTGTAGACGCGACAACCGGTCCGCTTGGACAAGGTATCGGTATGGCTGTAGGTATGGCGATGGCTGAAGCACAGCTGGGTGCTACTTACAATAAAGACGAACATAATGTAATCGACCATTACACATATGCGATCTGTGGCGATGGCGACTTGATGGAAGGGATCTCTTCCGAGTCCGCTTCGCTTGCCGGCCATTTGAAGCTGGGCAAACTGATTGTAATGTATGATTCCAATGATATTTCCCTCGACGGCAAGCTGAACCTCGCGTTCTCCGAGAATGTGGCTAAACGTTTCGAAGCTTACGGCTGGCAGGTTCTGCGCGTAGAAGACGGCAACGATCTTCCTGCACTCGGTAAGGCTCTTGCTGAAGCTCAAGCAGACAGCAGCAAACCGACGCTGATCGAAGTGAAGACCGTTATCGGCTACGGCAGCCCGAACAAACAAGGTAAAGGCGGCCATGGCGGTACTCACGGCTCCCCGCTGGGTGCTGATGAAGCGAAGCTTACGAAGGACTTCTACAAATGGGTATATGAAGAAGATTTCTTTGTTCCGGACGAAGTGCGCGCCAGCTTTGCTGAAGTGAAGGCTAAAGGGATCGCGGCTAACAAAGCATGGGATGAGAAATTTGCAGCTTACAAACAAGCTTACCCTGAGCTTGCTGCACAGCTCGAAACTGCACTCAGCGGTGAGCTTCCAGCAGGCTGGGATGCCAATCTGCCATTCTACAAAGCAGAAGACAAAGCAGTATCCACCCGTGTCGCTTCCGGTAATGCGCTGAACGGTTTGACTGCCGGCATCCCGCAGCTGGTTGGGGGTTCTGCTGACCTTGAGAGCTCGACAATGACTCACTTGAACGGTTTGTCCCAGTTCACTTCTGAATCGTATGACGGCCGTAATATCTATTTCGGCGTCCGCGAATTCGGTATGGCTGCGGCCATGAACGGGATTGCACTGCACAGCGGTCTCAAAGTATTCGGCGGTACGTTCTTCGTATTCACAGACTACCTGCGTCCGGCTGTCCGTCTGGCTTCCATCATGAAGCTGCCGGTAACCTACGTGCTTACACATGACAGTATCGCTGTCGGTGAAGACGGTCCTACCCATGAGCCGATTGAACAGCTTGCGTCCCTGCGTATCATTCCAGGCCTTACCGTGCTTCGTCCGGCTGACGGCAACGAAACTTCGGCAGCTTGGGCTTATGCTATGGAGAACACAGCCAATCCGGTAGCGCTGGTACTGACCCGTCAGAACCTGCCGATCCTGCCAGGAACTGTGGACGGCGTTCGCGAGAACATCAAACGCGGCGGCTATGTAGTTTCTGATTCCAAGAATGGTACCCCGCAGGCACAGATCATTGCTACAGGCTCTGAAGTACAGCTGGCTGTTAAGGCTCAGGCTGCTCTTGCTGAAGAAGGCATTGATGTCCGTGTAATCAGCTTGCCGAGCTGGGATCTGTTCGAGAAACAGGACAAGGCTTACCGTGATTCCGTAATTCTGCCTGAAGTGAAAGCCCGTCTGGCGATTGAAATGGCGCAAACCTTCGGCTGGGAACGTTATACAGGCGATCAAGGCGACATTCTGGGTATCACTACCTTCGGCGCTTCCGCCCCTGGCGACACAGTAATCAGAGAGTATGGCTTCACCGTGGAAAATGTAGTCAGCCGCGTGAAAGCCCTGCTATAATAGACGGATTAACCATAAAGGGGAGAATAAGCATATGAGTCAGTTTACGGGCGCGACAATTCAAAAAGCAGCGAACATCTATTACGACGGAAAAGTTACCAGCCGTACAGTTACTTTAGAGAACGGTACTAAGGTGACACTCGGTATTATGCTGCCTGGAGTGTATGAATTCGGCACAGAAGGTCCAGAGACGATGGAAATCCTCTCCGGCAATCTTAAAGTACTGCTTCCCGGTACTGACGTGTGGAAAGACATCGACGGAACAGAAACATTCCATGTTCCCGGCAACTCCAAGTTTGCGCTGGAAGTCTTCGCATTAACTGATTATTGCTGTTCTTACCCGATTGTGTAATTCAAAAGTATAGAAATGTAGAAATCCCCCGGGAGCTTTAGGCTGCCGGGGGATTTCTTTGTGTGCAGATAATAATTGAAATGGCGCGGGTCATGTCATAGACTGCCTGCAGTTAAGTAATTCAACGGCAACGAATCTTAGGTGAGGAATTGGCGTATTCGGCACAGCGATTGAGTGGTAAATGAGGAGAGTGTTGCCATATAACCGGAAATTTGTTATCATTATATAAGAACGTATGTTTGTTATTTTTAAGTGCTCAGAGGTGCAGAGAGGTGGAATTTATAGGCTGCATTCGGATAATTACATAAGCTGTAACTATGGGCAACTTCGGAGAGGACGAGCCCTGTACTTAGTGTATTTTATAATGCTGCAGCTAAAAGGCGCAGCCTGAAATCCGGCTGCGCCTGCAGTAATTGTTGATTGAGTATAGTTTATTATTTCTGGTCAGCCTTGCCGCCAATCTTCTGGCCGATCCAGTCTTCGTAAGATTTCACCACAGCAGACAGGTCTTCATCCCCGTAGCCGTGATTGAAGCCCGCCTGGAACATACTTTTGGCGACACCAAGCATAGGGGAAGGTACGCCAGTGGAATCGCTGAGCGAGGAGGCCAGCTTGAGATCCTTGAGCATCAGGGCAAGGGAGAATTGGTTGCTGAAATCATTATCAATAATCTTCTGCCCCTTCAGCTCAGCCTGCTTGCTGCCTGCCGATCCGTTCTTCACCAGCTCGAGGAACTTGTCTGCGGGAACGCCTGATTTCACGGCAATGGAGAAGCCTTCGGCGAGTGCGACATTATGAATGCCGACCATGGCATTGTGAGCCAGCTTGGCTACGGCGCCGCTGCCGTTAGCGCCCATATGCAGCAGCAGTCTGCCCATGGAATCAAAGATATCACGATGCTCTTCAATCACTTCGGCGCTGCCGCCAACCATGAAGACCAGTGTGCCTTCGATAGCCGCAGGTTTGCTGCCGGTTACAGGCGCATCCAGGAAGCTTCCGCCCCGTTCTTCCACGGCTGCGGCAATTTCCTTCGCGAGGCCGGGCGAGATGGTGCTGGAATCCACAACGGTGGTTCCCGGCTGAAGGGTAGCCAGAATACCGTTATCACCGTAGAATACTTCCCGGATCGAATCATCATTGCTGATCATGGTAATAATAACATTCTTGCCTTCAGCCGCAGCCTGCGGAGTTGCGGCAACCTTCGCGCCTTCCTGTTCCAGAGGTCTGCATTTCTCTGCTGTGCGGTTGTACACCGTAACCTCAAAGCCGCTGCGCAGCAGGTTAGACGCCATAGGCGCTCCCATCGTTCCGAGTCCGATAAAGCCGATCTGTTTCATTTCATTTCCACCTTTGCTCTTTGAGATCATAATATAGAAACTAAGTTTGTCTACATTCTATCAGAAGGTCCTGGCATGTTCCACAGAACAGGTTTCCGGTTCCGGTCAGTAAACGCTTCCAAGAAACTTTCATAAACATGGTTCCAAAGCCGGGGATATGCCTTAAGACCTTGCCAGTCAAGGCAAATTAAAGTATCCTAGATAATAATGTTGCAACAAACGGTGTCAAATCTAAAGAGATAAACAGGAGGCTACCATTACCGATGTCCAAGAAGATTAATTTTGACTACACCAAAGCCCTTTCCTTCTTCAGCCAGACTGAGATTGACTATTTCGCCGCTCCGGTGAAACTGGCCCACGAACAGCTGCATAACAAGAGCGGAGCCGGCTCTGATTACCTGGGCTGGATTGATCTCCCTACAGCGTACGATAAGGAAGAATTCGCCCGTATTCAGCAGGCTGCCAAAAAAATTCAAAGTGATTCCGATGTACTGATCGTTATCGGTATCGGCGGTTCTTACCTGGGAGCACGCGCAGCTATTGAGGCGCTTTCGCATTCGTTCTACAATAACCTGTCTAAGGACAAGCGCAAGACTCCGGAAGTTTATTTTGCCGGCAACAACATCAGCTCTACCTACATCACGCATTTGCTTGATCTGGTAGAAGGCAAAGACTTCTCCGTGAACGTAATTTCCAAATCGGGTACGACTACTGAACCGGCTATTGCCTTCCGTATCTTCCGTGCAGCACTGGAGAAGAAA
Organism: Paenibacillus sp. IHB B 3415; assembly: GCF_000802655.2. NCBI lineage: Bacteria > Bacillati > Bacillota > Bacilli > Caryophanales > Paenibacillaceae > Paenibacillus > Paenibacillus sp. IHB B 3415. Next base: position 85,014 of record NZ_JUEI01000016.1, read on the forward strand.
TACGGCAAGGAAGAAGCCCGCAAACGTATCTACGCAACTACAGACAAGGAGAAGGGCGCACTCAAGAAGCTGGCTAATGAAGAAGGCTACGAGTCGTTCATTATTCCTGATGATGTAGGCGGACGTTATTCCGTACTGACACCGGTAGGCCTTCTGCCAATCGCTGTAGCCGGAATCAACATTGAAGAAATGATGCAAGGGGCCGCAGCTGCAGCCGATGAGTTCAACAATCCGGATGTAGCTACGAACCAGAGCTATCAATATGCCGCAGTGCGTAACGCACTTTACCGCAAAGGCAAGACTACAGAAATCCTCGTGAACTACGAGCCGTCCCTGCACTTTGTATCTGAATGGTGGAAACAGCTCTACGGCGAAAGCGAAGGCAAGGATTACAAAGGAATCTATCCTTCCTCCGTTGACTTCTCGACAGACCTGCACTCCATGGGTCAGTTCATTCAAGAAGGTAACCGCAATATCTTTGAAACGGTTATCCAGGTAGAACAGGTACAGCACCATGTATCGATCGAGTCTGATCCTGATGATCTGGACGGACTGAACTTCCTGACAGGCAAGACAATGGACTTCGTGAACAAGAAGGCCTTCCAGGGAACTATGCTGGCGCACACAGACGGCCAAGTGCCGAACCTGATCGTCACTATTCCTGACCAGACGCCTTATACTTTCGGCTATCTGGTGTACTTCTTCGAGAAAGCCTGCGGCATCAGCGGATACCTGCTGGGTGTGAATCCGTTCGATCAGCCGGGCGTTGAAGCTTACAAGAAGAATATGTTCGCATTGCTCGGTAAACCGGGCTACGAGAAAGAAAAGGCAGAGCTGGAAGCCAGACTTACTGAGTAGTTGTAACCATACGCGCAGATCATTCATACTAAGGTAAGTCATCAGGGAGCAGTCCATAGGTAACCATTACCGGGGCTGCTCCTAATATATATCAAGTTATCATATGTAGATTAAGGAATGGACAACAAATGCTGGAACAATACCGGACGGTACGTGCTCCCGGTTCACGGGAAGTCGTAATCCGTAAATCACGCTTCATCGGACATGTAATGCCGGTGGAGAGCGAAGAAGAAGCCGTGCAATTCATTGAAGACATCAAGAAGCAGCACTGGAACGCTACACATAACTGTTCTGCTTATATGATTGGTGAGAGGGATGAGATCCAAAGACAGTCGGATGACGGTGAACCGAGTGGAACGGCCGGGAAGCCGATTTTGGAAGTAATCCGCAGCCAAAAGGTTAAAAATGTCGCTATTGTAGTTACCCGTTATTTCGGAGGCATTATGCTGGGCGCAGGCGGACTGATTCGTGCCTATACAGACGGCGCAGTGCTGGCACTTGAAGCCGGAGAGGTGATCACCCGTGTGCTGAGGCGGGAGGTGTTCGTGGAAATCGAATACACCTGGCTGGGCAAGGTGGAGAACGCGCTGCGGGGCAGAGGCATCCAGACTGGTGAAACGTTATTTACGGATAAAGTTACGCTGCTATGTCTTCCGCGCAATGATGAAGGTGACGCATTTATCGCATGGATAACCGATCTTACCGGGGCGCAAGCCCAGGTTACGGAAGGGCGGCGGCTTTACTACAGCGAAGGGGAATAAATTTATGGCAAGAAGAGCAGTGGAGCAGGAATTGTCGAGAGAAAGGATATTGGAGGCGGCGAGGCATCTTTTTATAACCAAAGGGTACCGGGCCATTTCGATGCGCAGCATCGGCCAGCATCTGGGTTATAGTCATGGTTCTCTCTATTATCACTTCAAAGAGAAGGCTGAATTATTCTACGCAATCGTAGTCGAGGATTTCAATCATGTGGCCACACTGCTGAATCAGGCAATGAGCATGCCCCCTGAAGAGGGAATGACCCGTGTTGAACAGCTGATCATGGAGTTCATCCGTTTCGGGCTGGATCATCCGTACCAGTATGAGATCATGTTCATGATCCGCGATGAAGAGCTGCTTGCCTATTGTAGAGCAGAACAGGGCCGATGTTTCGAGTTGTTTGCAGGTATTGTCCGCCGTCATATGAAGGAAGAGGGATATGTGTCGGAAGACTGGCAAAGTGTGCCGCTGACCCTGTTCTTGTCTGCTCACGGATTTATTTCATATTATATTCAAGATAAGGTGCTGTTCGAAGATGTGAAGCAAGCCGCACTTACGCATGTCAAAGTACTAAGCCGCAGTTTATAATAGCTGTTTTTTTTAACGATCCGCACTTTAGAGCGTTGCATTGGTATAACATTGATTGGTGAAAGTGTTATAGAAGCTATAAATAATATAGAGAGCAGCTCCGCAGGAACCGGCGAAGCTGCTTTTCTATAAGCTTTCATGAGGACTGGACTAACCCCCGATGATTTTCAGATAACATTGCCGGTGTCTTGGACCATCGAACTCACAGAAATAGATCCCCTGCCAGCGGCCCAGCAGCAAGGCTCCATCATGAATAATAATGGTTTGGGAAGGGCCTGCTGTGATTGACTTTAGATGGGAAGCGGTATTGCCCTCGGCGTGGCGGTATTTCGGATGTTCCCACGGATAGACTTCATCCAGGCGCATCAGCACATCATGTTTCACATCCGGGTCGGCGTTCTCGTTAATCGCAATCCCCGCTGTGGTATGCGGACAATACACTACAATAATTCCACTTCGCACTGCGCTTTTCTTCACATAAGCTTGGACCTCGCGGGTGATATCCCGTAACTCATCCCGTTTGCTGGTGCTGATCTCCATAGTATGAAGCATAATGAACTCCCCTCTCTTACATAGGCAAAATGAATGTTATATATACTTTAACCCAAAAGCTACGAAAGTAATTGACGGCAGCAACCGGTCTTTGGTAAAGTAGTGATAACTTTAAACCAAGTATATTAATAGGAATAATTACAGCTTTAAAGGCGAGTATACCGACCGGATAGCCGGAGGTGGGAGGCTTAACCATTGAATTCGTTGATTAGACACAAAGGCTGGACCTGGGGATTCCGTACAACTATTTTACTTTATTTTGTAGTGCTGATCGTGCTGCCGATACTCGGTGTCTATTACAATTCATTCTCGCTCGGTATTGGCAGTTTTGTCGAGAGTATCATTGATCCGATTGCCTGGAAGTCGGTATTATTAACGCTTAAGCTGGCGGTTATCGCCACACTCATTAATGTGCTGCTGGGGACGATGATTGCCTGGGTGCTTATACGCTATAAATTTCCCGGAAAAGCGCTGCTGAACAGTCTGGTTGATCTCCCGTTTGCCCTGCCTACTGCCGTTGGAGGCCTAATGATTCTTCTACTGCTGGGTCCAGGGAGCCTAATCGGCGGTCTGGCGGAGTCGCTGGGGTTTGAGATTGTTTTTCATCAGCCGGCGATTGTGATTGCTATGGTCTTCGTCACTTTTCCCTTCGTGATCCGGGCGGTGCAGCCGCTGCTGGAGGAGCTGGACGCTTCTGAAGAAGAGGCGGCGTATACGATGGGGGCTAAGCCTAGCCGGGTCTTCCTGCAGGTCATTCTGCCGTCGATGTCACCGGGTATGATTGGCGGGGGGATGCTGGCCTTCTCCCGGGCCCTCGCTGAATTCGGAGCAGTTGTGCTGGTGGCCGGCAATATTCCGGGGCGGACGCTGGTGTCTTCGGTATTTATTTTCGGCGAAGTTGAGAGTGATAATCCGGTGGGGGCCGCAGCGGTCTCCATCATTCTCCTGACCTTGTCCTTTCTTATTCTCTGGCTGATTAGTCTGCTGCAGATGCGGGGGAGAAGATCATGAGAAGACTCTGGATTACACTGACGTATCTTGTATTCTTCCTGCTGATTGCCGCGCCGCTGGGTAAAATGACGATCGGTGCCTTCAGCGAAGGCTGGGGCGGCTTCTGGAATGCCCTGACCCGGCCGGAGGCGCTGCACGCGCTGATGATGACCGGATTCGTGGTGGTCGTAGTCACGCTGCTGAATACGCTGTTTGGCATCATGATGGCTTTGTATCTGGTGCGGGCGGACTGGCTGGGACGGCGCCTGAAAAGCCTGCTGAACAGCATCGTTGACCTGCCTTATGCGGTATCGCCGGTGATCGGCGGTCTGATGATCGTCCTGCTGCTGGGGCCGGACAGTGCGCTGGGCGAGCTGTTTGAACAAATCGGAGTGAAGATTGTGTATGCTTTTCCCGGAATGGTCATTGCCACATTGTTCGTGACCTTCCCGCTGATGGTGCGTGAGGTGATGCCGGTGCTGCAGGAGATTGGCTCCCAGCAGGAGGAAGCGGCTTCGACGCTTGGTGCATATGGCTGGACGACCTTCTGGAAAGTAACCTGGCCTTCGATCCGCTGGGCCGTGATCTATGGGGTGATTCTGACGGTGGCCCGTTCGCTTGGTGAATTCGGTGCAGTGCTCGTTGTGTCCGGCAATATTATGAACAAAACGCAGACTGCGACCACGCTGGTCTATCAGGATGTCGAGAATTTCAATGTTACGGCTGCGGGCGGTATAGCGCTGGTGCTGGCCGCATTCTCCGCAGGTCTGCTGCTGTTGATGGAATGGAGCAAGAGAAGAAAGGGTGTGCACTAGTTATGCATGTAGAGGTCCGGGGACTGAATAAGCATTTTGGAGATTTCCACGCCGTGAAGGACGTCAATTTCGGGATTACCAAAGGTCATCTGATCGGGCTGCTCGGCCCCAGCGGAGGCGGCAAAACCTCCATCCTGCGCATGCTGGCGGGACTGGAGACACCGGACAGCGGGGAGATTATTTTCCATGGCAAAACTGTGAATAACTTACCGCCCCAGGAGCGTGAGATCGGCTTCGTGTTCCAGAACTATGCACTATTCAAGCACATGACGGTGTTTGAGAATATTGCCTTTGGGCTGAAGGTGAAAAAGAGTTCGAAAAATGCCATCCGTGACCGCGTAGCTGAGCTGGTGGAGCTTACCGGGCTGAAGGGCTTCGAGAAGCGGTATCCGCATCAGCTGTCCGGCGGTCAGCGCCAGCGTGTGGCTTTTGCCCGGGCGCTCGCGCCTGAGCCGCAGCTGCTGCTGCTGGATGAGCCGTTCGCGGCGATTGATGCGAAGATCCGCCAAGAGCTGCGTTCCTGGCTGCGGGAGCTGATTGAGCGTGTTGGCATAACCTCGATCTTCGTTACCCATGACCAGGATGAAGCGATTGAGGTGGCGGATGAGATTATGATCATCAACCAGGGCCGCCTGGAGCAAAAGGGTACGCCGTGGGATATCTACAAGGAGCCGAAGACACCGTTCGTGGCGACCTTTATCGGGGAATCGACGCTGATCGAAAGTGCTTCCGAGCTGAAGGGCTTCAAAGGGGCAGGCGGCGGCAAACCGACCAAGGCGCTGATCCGTCCCGAGTATATCGAGGTGGGCCACCTTCATGAATTCAAAATGGCTTCGGCCACCGAGCAGGGCATCGTGAAGCATCTGCATTTCCGCGGCAGCGAATGGCTGGTGGAGGTGGAGGTGAACGGACATAAGCTGGTAACGTACCGGTCACTGGAGAAGGAGACGCTGACTCCGGGTCAGGAAATTTCTGTGCTTGTGCACCGCGCCTACCTGTTCAACGATGAACACAGCTGGATTCAGGAGAATGGGCTGAAGGAAGATCCGATGCCTGTATTTATTTAAAAATATATTCCGTATTTATTTAAAAATATAAGATGTAGGATGTGTCGCCGGTATGAGGCTTTTCAGAAGGAGCAGACAACTGCACGGCTGGCTGGCTGTCTTAATGCTGGCGGTGCTCACACTGACCGCCGTCGGCTGCGGAAATGAGCAGGAAGGTTCAACAGCTGCTGCGGCGCAGCAGGGGGACTTGACCCTGGTGGTCGGTGCGTACAGCGTAGCGAAGGATGCGATGGGCGAAATTCTGCCCTTGTTCGCGGAGGAATGGCAGGCCAAGACTGGCCGAAAAATCGTATTCCAGCAGTCCTATGAGGCTTCCGGAACCCAGGCGCGGGCGATTGCCGGCGGATTCGAGGCCGATGTCACTCTGCTGGCGATGGAAGGCGATGTTGAGAAGCTGGTCAAAGCGGGCCTAGTGGAGAAGAACTGGAAGGAACGCGGCGAGGCCGGAATGGTCACGCGTTCGGTTGTGGCCTTGGGTACACGGGAAGGCAACCCTAAGGGGATTCATGATTTTGCCGATCTGGCGAAGCCGGGCGTGAAGGTGCTCTATCCGAATCCGAAGACCTCCGGCGGTGCGCAGTGGGACATCAATGCGATCTACGGGGCGGGTCTGAAGCTGTCTGAGGAGCAGGAGGGAGCGAAAGACCCTGCTGCCGCGAAAGCTTTTCTGGAGAGCATACACGCCAACGTAGAATCTCTGGATAAAAGCGGACGCGCTTCGATGGCGGCCTTCGAATACGGGGTAGGCGATGTAATCGTCACTTATGAGAATGAGCTGCTGGCGCGGATAGCCCAAGGGGTAAAATATGAGGTGATCATCCCGCAGAATACAATCCTGATTGAGAATCCCGCTGCGGTAGTGGACAAATATGCAGATGAGCATGGCACCCGCGAGGCGTCAGAGGCGCTGGTGGATTATCTGACCACGCCGGAGGCGCAGGCGGTCTTCGCCAAATTCGGCTTCCGTCCGGTGAACGAGCAGGTCTACGCGGAGCATGAGAGCCAGTATCCGGTTCCTGTGGGACTGTTCGATATCAGCTACCTTGGCGGCTGGGAGGAAGTCCGTACGACCCTCTATTCCAAGCGTGGAATCTGGTATCAGGTGCTGGCCGGGATTTAGTTGGGAAGTTCGGGCGGATACGGTATGATGATGGTTACTAGGGGAATTGGAAGATTCGTAATTCCTGCTTGCGGTGAGATGCGGGCGATTAGGAGAGCTGTTCTGCGGCTGGATGCTGCCGGACGGCTCTTTGTTTTTGTATCGGAATCCCTCTGATTCCGCTGGAAGTGGACGGTATGGGGAAATCAAAGGGATAAATCCCTCTGATTCCGCCGGTATGGGGAAATCAAAGGGATAAATCCCTCTGATTCCGCCGGATGCGGGCCCAAGGAGGAAATGAGGAGCAAAAGTGCCCCTGAATCCGCCGAAAGTGGGCGGCAGGAGAAAGTAGTCTGTATAGAGCAATGTGAGGTGGTCTTATAATCTACATAAGCTGCACAGGCCGCACGGGCTGGATAAGCCCGGCTTGATTCACCCGTTAGGATGAGTTTGTTCGTCTTCGTGTTGCGGCGGGGAGGCGTCGGGATTCGGGATGCAAAGGGACGGCTCCTGTTTTATAATATACAGATTGAGACACACTGAAATATTGCACAATGAAGGAGGGCGGGCTTATGGATACATTGATTTTGGGGGGGACAGGGGATGCCATGGGCGTACCCCGGGTCTATTGCGACTGTGAAACCTGCACGGAAGCAAGAACAAGCGGCCGCAATAACCGGCTGCGTTCTTCTGTCTTTATAGATAACGGCAGCGGCTTTCTGACGATCGACTGCGGACCGGACTGGCGCAAGCAGATGGAGCTGCTGGGGCACCGCAGCATGCAGCGGCTGCTGGTGACGCATGCGCACTTCGACCATATCGGCGGATTGCCGGAATGGGCGGACAGCTGCCGCTGGATGGGCTTCAGGGGGGAGCTCTACGCTCCGGCGGAGGTGATTCCCGTGATCCTGCGCCAATACCCGTGGCTAAGCGGGCATATTGACATGATTCCCTGCGATGACGGCATTACACTGGACGGCTGGCAGATCAGCACGTGGCGGGTCAACCACGGCAAGAACGGCTACTCCTACGCCTTCCGGCTGGAGAAGAACGGCTATGTCTGGATTTATTGCCCGGACTCCATCTCCCTCACACCGGAGGAAACGAAGCATATGCACGGAGCAGACTTATTGGTGCTGGGGACCAGCTTTTATTACGAGGCGGCAGAATTGTCCACCCGTTCTGTATATGACATGACGGAGGCGGCAGACCTGCTGGAGATTGTACAGCCGCGCCGCGCGGTATATACGCATATGTCCCATGATGTGAATCTGGAGAAGGATTATATTCTGCCGGAGAAGGTCACCCTTGCCGTTACCGGGATGAGGCTTCCGCTGTATCGTGAGGAGTCCTGAGCATCGGATCAGCGGGTGACTTCAGCATGAACGATCCGCGTATATACAAACAAAGAAGCTCCGGATGCCCCGGAGCTTCTTTACATACAACCCTAATTATTCTTGCCCAAGCAGCTTCTCTGTTTTGGATAAGAAGGTATCCAGCGCTGCAGCGAAGTCAATATTCATCCGTTCAGCCAAAACCATCAGCCACCACGCACATTCGCCAAGCTTATGCTCCAGTTCAACTGCAGTATCCCCTTGAGCCAGCCAGCGCCCCTGCTGTGACATGGTCAGACGGCCCACCAATCCGGCATCTGTAAGAAATGCCAGTGCATCCTCTTCGACTGTCCACTCTTTATCATGATGCTGCCGTTCCAATTGATGATAGAGCTGTCTGATTTGAGCGGAACGTAATGCCGCCTCGTTAATATTCATATCTATTCCTCTTCTCCCTTATAGCAAGTTAGTATATCGTCTGCCCAATATAGCACTCCTAATTAGACGGCATTATGTCATATTACAATCATAAAAATGCTGCGAGACGTGTGCAGACCAAACCGCTGCTGAATTTATCTCCTGCCTAATATGACATAATGCCGTCCTGTTACAGGGCGTATAGTGGACTTGTGAGCTTGGCCGGTAGCCCGGCTAGCAGAGAAGATCACGGACAGGAGTGAAGATACTGATGAGTCAAAATGAACCATCATTGCCACAGGTTATTATAGATTATATGGATGCTTCCAATGCACACGACTTCGAGGCCTATATGAATATAGTTAACAGCAGATCTGCTGTAAGCGCGGGTGAACATGAACATGAGAACGCTGCAGCATGATGTTGAGCTGGATAATGCTGTTTTTTTCGGCAGCTATGTTCTGGTGATAACAGACGGAAAGATGACGGGCGGAGGGCGTGTGAACGGGTATGATGAAAATGAGGTGGTGGTTGGCGGACGGAAGCATTCGCGGCAAACCTCAACTTTCGTTCTTACGCAGCCTCCGCAAATTCAGATAGACTTTATTTAATGCTTAGTCAGAAGGAACTCCGGCTCAGAACTCGAATATCTAACATAATCGGCCAGCTGACAATGTGATGATGGAGAGGAGTCGGAGGCGATGATAAAAGGTCTCGGAGGAGTATTCTGGAGAACCAATGATCTTGAGGCTGTGAAAAAATGGTACAGTGATGTGCTGAAGCTTGAAATCGACAATTGGAACGGGACTGTGATTAAGCCCCAATCCGGGAATGAGACGATCTTTTCTTTCTTTGCGGAGGATGACAGCTCCTTTCCGGCCGAACAACAGGTGATGTTAAATTTCCAGGTACATGATCTGAACGAGACTCTTAAGCACTTGGAACAAATGGGTATACCGCTTGCCAAGGAACAAGAGAGCAGCGAATTCGGCAAGTTTGTGTGGATTAAAGATCCTGACGGCCGGCTGATTGAGCTTTGGGAGAAATAGAAGGTTGAAATTCAATTTCATATGGCGAATCTGTTAAAAAGGGATTTCACCCGGCGGCGCTTGCCGCAGGTGAAGTCCCTTTATTGTAATTATAGCTTTTAAAAGTTATCGGGGTCCCCGCTTTGTGGGGTTATTTTGAAATATAAGAATTGATAGGTTTTACATGATAACTTATTCTTCTATTTCTCGCTGAAACGGTACCGTCCTCTAAAAGGACGGCAAAGCCGTTTCCGCTTGCGTTAGTTCATCGTCATGCCGCCGGTGACATTAATCGCCTGGCCGGTCATGTAGGAGGCCAGCGGGCTGGCGAGGAACAGCACTACGTTCGCTACATCCTCCGGTTCAGCCGTCCGGCCGAGCGGGACCTGCGAGCGGTCCTCGGCGAGAATGTCCTCCGGTGTCATTCCGCGCAGGGCAGCACCTTCCACACGCTCGCGCTTCTTCATGTCCGTCTCGACGATGCCCGGACAGACCGCGTTCACAAGAATCTGCTCCCGGGCCAGCTCCAGCGCCATGACCTTGGTGAAACCAAGGACCGCATGCTTGGAGGCAACATAATTGCCCATGCAGCGGTAGCCGTTCTTGCCCGCCTGTGAGGCAATATTGATGATCCGGCCGCCGCCGCCCTGGCGGAGCATCTGGCGCGCCCCGGCCTGGGAGACCAGATATACGCCCTTGGCGTTGATATCCATTACCTTATCCCAGTCTTCCTCCTTGATGTCAACGGCAAAGTCCATCGTCGATGTCCCGCTGTTGTTCACCAGAAAGTCGATCCGGCCAAAAGAATCCACCGCGCATGCTATCAGCCGCGCGGCATCCTCACCTGACGTAACGTCGATGCGGATCTGCACCAGCCGCTCATGAATCTGTTCCACCCCCGGCTTACAGGCGATATCGCCGATTACGACATTCGCGCCAGCCTTCAGGAACAAATCGGCAATGCCCTTGCCGATCCCGGTCAGACCTCCGGTGACCACCAGTGTTTTTTCCGTGAAATCGATGTTCAGCATGGCAGCAGGCTTCCTCTCACTCTAGCTTCTGAAGGGATCATCGCTGATGCCGGCATCCAGAACCTGTCTGGCGTACTCTTGGGCGCTGAATAGGGAATGGTCTCTGTAGTTGCCGCATTCCAGTGCAGATACCGCAGGAACAATCTCTGTATCCAGTACTTTATGCAGAACCTTGGTCAGCGCTGCTGCGACATCGGCAGGGTTATGCTCATCCCAGATAATCAGATAGAAGCCGGTCCGGCAGCCCATCGGGGAGATATCAATAATGCCCTCCAGCTCATCACGCAAATAAGTGGCCAGCAAATGCTCCAGGGTGTGGACAGCGGCAGTAGGCAATGCATCCGCATTCGGCTGCAGGAAGCGCAAATCATATTTCTGGATGGTGCTGCCTTTCTCATTCTTCTCCGTACCTGCAACCCGCACATAAGGGGCCTTTACCTTCGTATGATCCAATTGGAAACTTTCAACCTTCGCCATGTTATTCCTCTTCCTTTCAAGCTTTTCATATCAAACTATCACAACGTATAAAAGATGTAAATAGACAAAGCCGATTAATCCAATCATCTTAATTAAAATGTGTTGACATGAATATTAATGCATTGTAACATATGAATCAACTTAATTCTGATGCTTTTACTGGGTTTAATTGTCGGTTGTTGTTGCCGGATCGTCTGGCTTGGGTTTCTAAAGAAATATATACATTGGGGGAGAACTTACATGTTGAAGAAAAAATGGATTCATTCCGCGCTATTAGTCATTGCCACCACTTTGGTTATCGCAGGCTGCGGTAATAACAGTGATGCTGCCGGATCAGGCAGTAATTCCTCCGGACAAGCAAAGAAGACGCTGCGTATCAGCTTCAATCCCGGACCTTACAGTGACCAGTTCAAGAACGGTGTTGCACCTTATCTGGAGAGCCAGGGCTACACCATTACTTATAAAGAATTCACCGATGGTATTCAGCCGAATGTGGCTGTAGCGAATGACGAGATTGACGCTAACGTCTTCCAGCATTCCCTGTACCTCGAATCTATCAATGAGCGTGAGAAAATCGACCTGGTAGGTGTGGTGAAGGTTCCTACTCCGCCGATGGGCCTCTATTCCAAAAAACACACCAGCCTGGATGAAGTCAGCGACGGTGATCAGGTCAACCTGCCGAACGAACCGGTGAATATGCTCCGTGCGCTTAACGTCCTGAAGGATGTGGGCTGGATTACACTTAAGGAGGATATTGATCCGCTGCAGACTTCACTGGCTGATATTACATCCAATCCCCACAATCTGAAGTTCATTGCCACTGAGCCGGCCCAGGGCCCGCGCGCACTGGAGGATGTGGATTACGCTGCTATTCAGGGGAACTTCGCCGTATCGAACAATATTAAGCTGACCACGGCACTGCAGCTGGAGAACATGACGGACCCGTTCACGAATATCGTGGCGGTCGACAGCAAGAACAAGGATGCTCAATTTGTAAAAGATATCATCGAGGGCTACCATTCTGCTGAGTTCCAGGAGTACATCACATCGAATCCGGATTATGAAGGCTACAAGCTACCGGACTATTTTACGAAATAACAAACCATTATAGCGCTACCCGGTGATCTGTCATTTCCCTGTCAGGGAGAAGTGGCAGATCGCCTTTGTATATTCCAGCCTGAAGCTTGAAGTCTCAGAGATCCTGTGAAGAGGTGTAAGTGATATGGATTTTGAACCCGCTAATGTTGTAAAAGAGTTGTCCGGAAATTACTTCAACGCGCTGAAAGCCAGAATCGCCGATTACCGCAGCAAAGGGATAGACGTGATCGATCTGGCCAGCGGCAACCCGGATCAGCCCACACCGCAGCCCATAATTGATGCCCTGAAAGCGGCAATCGATAAACCGGAGAATCAGGGCTACCCGCCGTTTTACGGTAAAAAAAGTACGCTTGAAGCCATAGCTGTCTTCTATAAACGGGAGTATGGCGTGGAGCTCGATCCGGAGCATGAAATTGCAGTGTTCAGCGGCTCAGGCATTGGGGTGGTCGGTATTCCGCAGAGTCTGCTGAATCCGGGGGATCTGATGCTTACCGCCGATCCGGCTTATCCGGCCTATCATGCCGCAGCCCAGCTGGCGGGAGCCCGGGTTCATACCCTTCCTGTCTATGAGGAAGATGGTTATCTGCCGGATTACGGGCGTGTTCCTGAAGAGATCCTGCGGCAGGTGAAGCTGCTGATGCTGAATTATCCCAACAATCCTACAGGAGCAGTGGCTTCGGGAGAATTCTGGGAACAGACGCTGGAGCTGGCCGCCCGCTATAAGTTCCCGGTGCTGAATGATTTTGCCTATGGCGCGTTCGGCTTCGATGGCCACAAGCCGCTTAGTCTGCTTCAGCATGCGGACGGCAAAGCCTATGGAATCGAAACCTATACCGTGTCCAAAACCTACAACATGGCAGGCTGGAGGTTTGGCTTCGCCGCCGGTAATGCTTCGATCATTGCTGCCTTGAAGCATTATCATACGCAGGCGTACAGCACCGTGTTCGGTGCAGTGCAGGATGCGGCAGCGGCGGCTCTGCTCGGACCGCAGGATGCGGTGAGGCAGCTGGGAAGCCTGTATCAGCGGCGGCGCGATGTGCTGGTAGAGAGACTAAGAGGCATCGGCTGGGAGGTTCCGGCTCCGCAGGGAACCTTCTTCGCCTGGTTCAAAGTGCCTTCAGGCTATACAGCGGAAACCTTCGCCCAGCGGCTGCTGGATGAAGCGCAGGTGGCTGTGGCACAGGGTGAAGGCTTTGGAGAACAAGGGCGGCAGTACGTGCGGCTCAGCCTGGTGAACAGCGAGGACAGGCTGAACGAAGCGGTAGACCGGATAGACGCGGCAGGTATTTTCAAGCAGACGGTGGTCACGGACCTGAGGGGGGCGGCTCAGTATGATTGAGCTAAGGGATATTTACAAGACATTTGAACGGAAGGGCCAATCCATTGAAGCTTTGCGCGGGGTAAGCCTGCATGTGGACAAGGGTGATATTTACGGCGTCATCGGATACAGCGGAGCAGGCAAAAGCACCCTGATCCGGCTGGTCAACTATCTGGAGCGGCCGACAAGCGGAGAGGTGCTCGTGGAAGGTGAGCCGTTGGCGGAGTACAATCCGGCGCAGCTGCGCGCGGCCAAGAAGAAGATCGGCATGATTTTTCAGCATTTCAACCTGCTGGAATCCAAGACCGTATTCGACAATATCGCGATTCCGCTGGTGCTGCTGAAACGGAGCAAAAAAGAGATACAGGACCGGGTCACCGAGCTGCTGAAATTCACCGGGCTGGAGGATAAGGCGAAGAGTTATCCCAAGGAGCTGTCCGGCGGCCAGAAGCAGCGGGTGGGCATTGCCCGGGCTCTGGCTACCAATCCGTCCGTCCTCTTATGTGATGAAGCGACCTCGGCGCTTGACCCGCAGACGACCAAATCCATTCTGGAGCTGCTCAAAAAAATAAATAAAGAGTACAACATCACCATTATGATCATTACGCATGAAATGGCTGTCATCCAGCAGATCTGCAACAAGGTTGCCGTGATGGAGCAGGGGGAGATCATCGAGCAGGGCAAAGTGCTGGATGTCTTCGGCAGTCCGCATCACCCCACTACGCAGAGCTTCGTGCAGACGGTTATTCATAACAGTGTGCCGCAAAGTGTGTTGAACACGCTGAAGGCCGAACCGGGGCGGCGGCTGTTCCGGCTGAAATTCGTTGGAGGCACAGCCTCGGAGCCGATTATTAACAGCCTGATCCGCAGATTCGAAGTCAATGCGAATATTCTGTTCGCCAATATGACGGAAATCCAGCAGACAACGCTGGGGACAATGATTCTGCAGCTGCACGGCGAGCATACAGTGATCGATCAGGCGGCGGCTTTTATCGTCAGCCAGGGTGTGGACATTCAGGAGGTGGAGGTTTAATGCTGGATACAGTGATTACCTCGGAGCAGCTGTTTCAGGCGCTGCGGGAAACGGTGGTTATGGTTGGGGTTTCGTTGTTTTTTGGAGCGCTGCTGGGGATTCCCATCGGTATCATCCTTGTTATTACACGTCCGGGCGGTGTGCTGCCGAACAGAATCATCTATTCGGTGCTTAATCCGATCATTAATATTGTCCGTTCGCTGCCATTTATCATTCTGCTTGTAGCTATTATTCCATTCACGCGGCTGCTTGTGCATACCTCTATTGGCACCAGCGCAGCGATTGTACCGCTTGTTGTATACATAGCGCCTTATATTGGACGCCTGGTCGAGAACTCCCTGCTTGAGGTAAGCCCGGGGATTCTGGAAGCTGCCGAAGCGATGGGCGCGACTACGTTTCAGGTGATCTGGCATTTCCTGCTGCCGGAGGCATTCGGGTCGCTGATCCTGACGATGACCACGGCGATGATCGGACTCGTTGGGGCCACAGCAATGGCGGGAACGGTCGGGGGCGGCGGGATCGGCGATCTGGCGATCTCGTATGGCTACCAGCGGTTCGACACCTTCGTCATGATCGTTACCGTGGCCATTCTGATTATTTTCGTGCAGGGCATCCAGTCTGCGGGGAACCGTTTGGCTCGTAAGGCGCGGCGGGACTAAGAATGAGGCTGAAGCTGAGGCGGTTGTTAGGCTGAGCGTAGGCTTACACAACTTAAGCGGATGCTTCCGAAGCAAGTTTTGTATGAAGGTGATACAAGAAGCGTAGGCTTACACAACTTTTAAGGAGGGACCATTATGGCGGAACGTCTTATCGTGCGCGCGGCACCGCAGGAATTCGTCTGCCGGGAGGGCAGCTGGAATGACCTGGAGGAGCATCTGCGCAGACGGGGAATTGAGCGGGTACTGGTGGTGCGCGGTGTGAAGTCCTGGGCGGCGGCCGGGCGGTATTGGCCGCAGCTTACCGGAACGGAGATCCATTATCATGTCTACGGCGGAGAATGCACCTACGGGGAGCGTGATGCCATAGCCGGTTATGCGGCAGAGCATCAGCTTCAGGCGATTATTGCTGTAGGCGGCGGGAAGATCACGGATGTGGTCAAATCTGCTGCAGCCAAGCTGAATCTGCCGGCAGTTATTCTGCCGACGCTGGCCGCTACCTGCGCCGCCTGGTCCTCGCTGAGCGTGATGTACGACAGTCAGGGGGCTTATGTCCGCTTCGATGTGTTCCCGCGCAGCAACGCGCTGGTGCTGCTTGATCCGGCCGTCATCGCTGCTTCACCGCCGGAGCTGCTGGCAGCCGGCATTGGCGATACGCTGGCCAAATGGTATGAGGCTGACGCCATCATTCGCCATCTGCCTGCGCCTCCGGTTGAAGTGGAGCTGGCCTGGTTCACGGCGCGCAAATGCCGTGATCACCTGCTGGAGTACAGTGCAGCAGCGCTCGCGGCCGTCTCGGCGGGAGTGCTGGATGATGCGTTGACCCGGACGGTAGAAACGATCATCATGGTGGGCGGACTGGTCGGCGGCTTCGGTGAAGATTACGGCCGCACCGCCGGTGCGCACTCCGTCCATGATGCGCTTACGGCCATACCGGAGGCCCACAGCCTGCTGCATGGCAGCAAGGTGGCTTACGGTGTGCTGGTTCAGCTTGCGCTGGAAGAGAACTTCGCGGAGATAGAAGAACTGCTTCCGTTCTACCGGCAGATCGGCCTGCCAGCCAGTCTGGCGGATATGGGGCTGGACTTCCTGACTCCGGGCGATCTGCTGGAGCTGGGAGAACGGGCGGCGGTGCCGGAGGCCTCCATTCACAGGATGCACGGCGTGATTACTGCCGCGCGGATTGCGGATGCGGCGGCTGAACTGGAGCGGTTCGTCGGCAGTTGGCGCCGGGATTCCTCCGGAGGGCCGGGGCGGGCGTTAGATACCGGGGAAGTGGCACAGACAATCGATGCTGCAGGAGTAGGCATGTGGACGAAGCAGGCTGGAAAGTGAACATGGACGATAGCGGACAAAAAGAGCAGGCAGAGTCCGGTGTGCGTCAACAGAACATCATTGGTCAGGGGGCTGTAACATCATGAGTATTGCGATTATCGGCGCAATGGAAGAGGAAGTAACGCTCTTGCTGTCACGGATGACGGATGTGCGTAGCCTGAAGGCAGGCGTGGGAAGACTTCATTCCGGCAGGCTAAACGGGCTGGATGTGGTTCTGCTGCAGTCCGGCATCGGCAAAGTGAATGCGGCAGTAACTACAACGCTGCTGCTGGAGCGGTTCCACTGTGAGCTCATTATTAATACCGGCGCTGCCGGTGGCTTGGCTCCGGAGCTTAAGGTTGGCGATGTGGTCATCGCCGAGGAACTGATCTACAGCGATGTGGACGCAACAGCATTCAGCTATGCATATGGGCAGGTGCCGCAGATGCCGGACCGTTATCCGGTCGCGGGCGATCTGCTGGCTGCGGCGAAGCAGGTGATTGCCCGCACTTCCAGGGCGGAGGCAGTCGTCACCGGACTGATTACTACGGCGGATTCGTTCATCAGCCGGCCAGAGCGGGCTGATGAGATCCGCAGCCGCTTCCCTGCGGCTAAGGCTACAGATATGGAAGGTGCGGCTATTGCGCAAACCGCCTACCAATTCGGTGTGCCGTTCCTTGCTGTCCGTGCGATCTCCGACATAGCCGGATCAGAAGCGGCCGGATTATTCAAGTCGCATCTGGAGCTCGCCGCCACCAACTCGGCGGAGGTCGTTACGGAGATTCTGGCGCTGTATACAGCGGCGGAGACTCGTGGTGCGAAGTGAGTGCCTGATAGGTGACTGAATACTAAGTGACTAAATACTAAGTGGGCGGACCATTAACAGTGAGCAACTATATCGTCGAATTAACTGTGAGAACAGACTACTATAATAAACCGTACTATTGAATAAAATTAAACAAGTAACCGGTCAACGCTTATAGCAAATGTTGTACGTATTACAACTTGGCTCCCCAGAAACCAACATGATTGGACAGATTGTTGTATGAAATACAATAATTGTCCCGTTAAACCGTTTGGATGAGCGGAAATGATGCCTTTTATACAACAATTTTGGATTACGCTCCATATTAGGAAGTAATTGTTGTATTCCGTACAACATTCACTGAGGAAAGCTAAGTATGCGTAAGTATTCAAGTTCAGCCTATATAGTTGAATATAATAAACTTGTATAGCTTGAACTGAAGAAGACAATAACAGATGAGAATAACGGAGGGGGATTTTGGAACTGTAGGAGCGCCAGCGACTGCCTTTGTCACCGGATTTCTACCGCTAAAAGCGGTAACAATCAAGAAATCTGGTGACAACAGCGGCCGAAAGTCCAAATATTCACCGCAGTTATGAACAACATCCCATTGGAATCATTTCAAGTTCAATCGTAACAATCAAGAAATCTGGTGACAACAGCGGCCGAAAGTCCAAATATTCACCGCAGTTATGAACAACATCCCATTGGAATCATTTCAAGTTCAATCTACCCGGAACCGCCTGTGAGTACTGAACGGAGCTGCTGAGGAGCTTTGTTCGTGGCTTTGAAGGCGGTTTTTTGCTGTGCAATAGCGACATTTTTCAGCCCCAAGACCGACCCGCGAATCCGCCTGCCGCCGCTGGGCGCTTTCCCGCCAGCTCTGTAAACTAAAGGCATCGAAGCGCGGAAAGTAAATGAATCATGAGCCCATCTTCCAATTTTAAGCAACTAATGTGTATTTTTCATTATTTCCAAGAAAAGGAGGAGGCACTATAATATAACGATATTCGATTAACGTGGAGGATGAAATGGATATGAGTGAGAATTTGCTTCCAATTCTGCTGGATATTCCAGAGAGCTTTGAAACAGAGCGCCTGCTCCTGCGTGCTGCACGGCCGGGAGACGGTGCAGAAATGAATGCTGCCATTGGAGAGAGTCTGAACGAGCTGAAGCTTTGGATGCCTTTTGCCCAGAGCATGCCGGCGGTGGAAGAGACCGAGGTCTATGTCCGGGAGTCGCGGGTAGCGTATCTGAAGCGCTCGACACTGAATATGCAGATCTACAGCAAGGCGGACGGCACATATATAGGCAACATCGGCTTGCATCATATCGACTGGGACTGCCGCCGTTTCGAGACAGGTTACTGGATCAGGAGCTCCTGCGCGGGCAACGGATACATCACGGAAGCGGTGAACGGAATTACCGCCTTCGCTATAAGAGAGCTGGAGGCCAGCCGGATTGAGATCCGCTGCAGTGCGCGGAATGCCAAAAGCGCTGCTGTCGCCGAGCGTGCCGGGTTCACGTTGGACGGCATTCTGCGCCGGAGCACACGCGAGGCGGACGGGGAACTCCATGACAGCAAGGTGTACGCTAAGGTGCGGGGTGTTGAATTCTAAAGGGAGATGATGATGTGAAGAAGAAGAAAGGTGCTTTTGCCAGATTAAGTACATACATGCTCAGACATAAGCTGATTTATAGCATATTACTGCTAGTTACCCTGTTTAGTATTGTCCTTGATCTGACGATGGCCTGGTTCTTGTCCCGGATTACGGATGCGGCGGTCCGTCTGGACGTAGAGGCTTTTACAGACCTTGCCTGGTTCGGAGTTATATTCTTGACGGTCGCCGGAATCAACACTTTTCTAAGTGTGTATCTCAAAACTAATATATCGGCCAAAATCAGAAATGAACTGCGCCAGGACATGATGGGACATACCCTGGCTTTGCCGCAGTCTTATTTCGACCGCAATCATTCGGGTGATCTGTTATCCCGGTTCACAAACGATAATCAATCCGTAGGCGAAGCCTGCGGGCACGTCATGATGGATCTGCTGCGCAATCCGCTGCTGGCGGTGGCCTCCTTCGCTTATCTGATCTATATCAACTGGCTGCTTGCGCTGATCTGTCTGTCCGTAGGGCCGCTGCTGTTCCTGACCGGCAAAATATTCGGCAATGCGATGCGTGCCAACAGTGTACGGGTACAGGGAAATATGAGCAGAACGACGGCTTTTCTGAATGATATCCTGGGCAGCAGCATGGTGTTCAAAGCGTTCTCGATTGAGCGCAGGCTGCAGAAGCAGTATATAGAATATAGTGAGAGCATTGCCTCCGGGGAGAAGAAGAAGGCGAGAATCGAAGGAGCAACGGGGGCGATCTCCTCTGTGCTGGGCAACCTTACCTTCCTGCTCGCGCTGGTCATTGCCGGGTGGTTTGTGGCCAAAGGATCACTTGAGGTCGGGGCGATGATTGCATTCATCCAATTGATGAATTATCTGGTGGGGCCGTTCTCGGTACTGCCGGGCCTGGTCGCTTCCATGCAGCAGTCGCTGGGTGCGGCGGAACGGATTTTTGAAGTGATGGATGCTGCTCCCGAGGTTGAGATACTGCCTGACCAGCAGATGCAGCAGCCTGATTTCAATGTGCTACAGCTCGCAGACCTGTCGTTCGGATATCCGGAGAGTGAGAAGCAGAGTCTAAGCAAGGTTAATCTGGAGTTAACGCGCGGAAAGCAGATGGCCGTGGTGGGCCCGAGCGGCGGCGGTAAATCCACACTGTTCAAGCTGCTGCTCGGTTTCTACAAACCGGATGCAGGTGAGATTTCAATTAACGATCAGGCGATTGCCGGGATGCAGCTTGAGCAGCTGAGAAGTTACTTCGCCTATGTGCCCCAGGAGTCGGGTCTGTATACCGGAAGTATCCGTGACAATATCGGTAACGGCAGACCGGGCGCTACGGAAGAAGAGATTATAGAAGCGCTGCGGCAGGCGAACGCTTATGATTTCGTGATGGAGCTGCCGGAAGGCATCCACACCGATATTGGTGAGCATGGTTCGAGATTGTCCGGAGGGCAGAGACAGCGTCTCTCCATTGCCAGAGCGATGCTGAAGAATGCGCCGATTCTGCTGCTGGATGAAGCTACGGCGGCTCTCGACAATGAGTCGGAGAAAATGGTCCAGCAGGCGATCCGCAAGCTGATGAAGGATAAAACAACGCTGGTCATCGCCCACCGCCTCTCAACCATCCAGAATGCCGATATTATTCTGGTGATGGAGAACGGGGAGATTGTGGAGCGGGGCGGACATGAGGAGCTGCTGGCGGCAGAGGGACGGTACTTCGAGCTGTATAATTCCCAGCTGGAGCAGGAGGCTGTGGAGGAAGGGCAATATTCTTCTTTGGGCGGTGAGAGCTTGAACAGCGGCGGAACGGCCCCCCTCAAGCAGGAGACAGCTGCGGCAGGTACGTTATAATAGTCTTCTTCAGCTAAGTTGTTGGCTTTCAGCATGCGCTACGCGCTACTTGGCAGAGAGAGCGTCAATCGCTTGAACAGCCAGATTCAAGGCTTTGAGTCTTCTTTCTAAAAGAGTTTTTTGTGGACTGCCAGCCTTGGATTTAGCGTAACTATGTTCAACAGATGGGGTTATTTCAATCAGAACTTTGCGGGTTTCTGCTATATCTTCACGGGAGTACTGATGAGGTTTTTGATTCCAGACGTTCTCCAGAACCGCTAAGCCGATGTGTGAAGCATTGAGCCGTTTCTTTACCAGCGTAATGTTTGTGCCCTTTTGAGTCATTTGAGCAAAGGCATTTTCAAGTTTTTTGATGGTCGATTGCCAAGATTTAATGGATTCGAGCTGGTCCGCAGCAGATACTTCTTCCATGGATGACCTTCCTTTCTTCTTGGATTATAAAAGGTGGCTTACAGCGGTTCAATAAACTGAACCAGCGGTAAGCCACCTTTGTCATATAGGATGCCCGGCTAGGAGGTATGCCTGTTATTCTACACCGAGAATGAACTTATCGATGGCGAATTTCACGCCGTCCTCATTGTTGCTGAGGGTAACGAAATCGGCAATTTCCTTCAGGGCAGGAATGGCATTCGCCATAGCGACACCGAGGCCGGCGGCTTCGAGCATCTCGTGATCGTTCCAGGAATCGCCGACAGCGATGGTCTCGGACAGCTCGCAGCCGAAATGCTTGGCCAGGAATTCAAGTGCCAGGCCTTTGGTGCCTTCGTGGTGCATGATTTCCAGGAAATGCGGCTTGGACTTCGTGATGTGAACCGAATCACCGAGCAGGTTGCGCAGGATCGGGGACAGCTCATCCAGGAAGTCGGGATCGTCGATAATGAGCATTTTTGGAGTTTTTTGCGGGACCAGCTTCTCTTCCCAATTAGGCTCAATGTAGTACTGGGTCTTGTTCAGAGCGGAATAGTCGATCAGCTTCTGGTTCTCTTCGCGGGCATAGAGCTTGTCGTCAATGTAAGTCTGCAAATGCAGGTCATGCTCCACACAGTACTGGAACAGCTTGCGCACCGCATCCTGCGGCACATAACGCTCATAGAGCACTTCTTCATCCAGCAGATTCTTAACTAATGCACCCTGGTAGGTGATGATCGGCACATTCAGTCCGGTCTGGCGGGCAATGGCCTGGGCGGAAGCATAAGCGCGTCCGGTAGCTAGGGTAACCACAACGCCTGCGGCAACAGCCTGTTCCAGCGCGGTTTGAGTGGCAGGGGTAACTTCCTTGTCGTCATTAATCAGGGTGTCGTCAATATCGATAGCAATCAATTTGTACATTTGGGTTCTCTCCTAAAAGGTTGGTTTAGTCTGGCTTTCCGCGGAATCTTCTATAAGAAGGGGAACGGAAGCACGACTTTTTGTCTGAAGCATGTAACTATAAAATGCTGCTAGCCCTCTGCCTGCGTCCGCGCCGGATCAGGACTCAGCTCCGCCATCAGCATGGCGGCAAGAATGCATCCGCAGCCTAGCGCAGCGGGCAGGCCGAGTGTCTCTCCGCCGAAGAGCAGACCCGTTACTGCAGCGAATACCGGCTCTGTGGCATAAATAATCGCCACCCGGGACGGGGTGGTATATTTCTGGCAGGCGGTCTGAATCCAGAAGGCGAAGGCGCTGGTCGGGCCGATGGAGATTAGCATGGCCCAGAGCACTTCCGGCTTCGCGAGCAGCTCCCCGCTGTGTATAAGCGGTGCGGGGCCATCCACCAGAAGGGAGGCCAGAACGCTGAACAGGCCCACAAAGGCAAGCTGCAGCGCGGCCAGCGGCAAAGCCGGATAACGCGGCGCATATATGCCGGTATACACGATCTGCAGCGCAAAGAAGGCGGCGCAGAGCAGGATCAGGCCATCGCCCTTATTAAGGGAGAACGCAGAGCCGGTGAAGGTCAGCAGATACAGGCCAACCGCTGCGAGGCCGGCACTGAACCAGGTGTAACGGGATATGGCATGCTTCAGCAGCGCCAGAGACAGGAAAGGTACAAGTACCACCGACAGTCCGGTAATGAACCCTGTATTGGAGGTGGTAGTATACAGCAGTCCCATGGTCTGGAAGCCATAGCCCAGGAAGAGCAGCAGGCCCAGCAGCAGAGCATGCAGAACCATACGTAAGCTTAGCTTCTTCCATTCCTGACGGTAGAAGACGGCGGTAATTAGTGCAAGCAGCAGGGCAGCACCTGTAAACCGGATGCTGTTGAAGGCAAGCGGCGGCAGTACCCGGACGGCAGATTGCACAATAAGAAACGTACATCCCCACATCATCGCCACCAGCAGCAGACTTAGATCGGCGATTCGGGAGCGATTCACAGGGTGTCATCCTTTCAGGGCCGTATGAGTTGTCCAAATTGTATCCTAAATCAGGGGGCAGGACAAGCCGAAACTGCGTAGCGGCAGTGTCCGCACGGGATACAGGAAGCCTGTAACCCGTTATACGCTGGACAAAAAAGGAAAGCCTTGGTATACTTCGATAACCGCACACTTGTTCTTATTTCGAGCATCCAGAATCATTATACTCTCATATGAAGGAGCGGATTCACCATGATGGGCAAATCCCATTTAGTTATCAGCACCGGGGTTACCTTGTCCGCCATGAGTTTACTTGGGCTTGAAATCACTCTTCCGGCCGTCGCCGTTGCGGTGGTCAGCTCGCTGCTGCCCGATATCGACGAGCCGAATTCACTGCTGGTACGCAAGGCAGTTCCCGAGTTTCTGCTGCGTATCCTGCAGGTATCCCTGATCGGGGCGGCTATTTATCTTTATTTTGCCGGAATCGCTGCTCCGCCGTGGAATATTGCCCTGGCTCTGCTGGTTGGCAGTGTGTCTTTCCTGCCGGGCCGCAGGCTGAGGCATCTGGTGATGCTGCTGATTGCGCTGGCGCTGTTTGCTTTTGCCGATGCCTATGATCCATGGAACTATATTGCCGCCTGTGTGCTGGTCGTAGCTTCCGTTGTCCCGCACCGGGGAATCACCCATACGCTGTATGCCGTGGCCGGCTGGGGGGCGCTGCTGTATTTTGTATCAAAGGGCATGGATGACGGCGGCAGTCTCTGGATTGCCGGGAGTATGTCCTACGGCCTGCATCTGCTGGCCGATTCCCTGACCCAGCGCGGAATTACGCCGCTGCCCCCGCTCCCGGTCAAGCTGCGGCTGAAGCTGATGAGCACCGGCACGAAGAAAGGCAATGCGGTGGAGAAGGTGTGCGTAATGCTTACGCTGGCGCTGGTTGTCTATGTTTTTGTGCTTACGCCTTCTTTGGTGTAAAGGGCAATACAAATGATGAACGGCAAGACAAGAACCCCACTACCAGCTGCGCAGGATGCGGCAGGATAGCGGGGTTCTTTGTTCTATATAAGGACCTGCTTGCCGGACGGGTGTCTGCGGTGCAGAACCCTATTCCTCAAGAAACACCAGTCCTATGAAGTCCTCCGGCTCAATGCGGCCGAAGTAATGCTTCAGATCGAGATCAGCCAGTGCCTCTCTGACTTCAGCTTCCGCATAACGTTTGCCGCGCAGCGCGTTCTCCACATCCGCCACATCGCCGACACCGAAGAAGTCCCCGTAGATTTTGATCTCGCGGATGATGGAATCCTCAATGTCCATGCGGATATCGACCAATCCTGCCGGGAATTTGCGGGTATGCTTCACATTGCTCTTCGGCGACAGGCCGTAGTTCCAGTCCCAGTTCTGGTAGTGCTCCTTGGAGATTTCGCCTATCCGCACCCAGTCATCCATGGTCAGCTTGTACTGGGGAACCTCGGACGCCTCCATACCGAAGATGGAACGCAGCAGACCTTCGCGGAACTCCTCAATCGTCATATCGGGGTTGCCCAGCAGCTCCTTGATATTGGCAACACGGCTGCGTACAGACTTGGTGCTCTTCGACTTGAACTTCTCTGGATTTACGTTCAGTGAAGCCTGCACATCGTCCAGATTAAGATCAAACATCAGGGTGCCGTGGCTGAACATACGTCCGCGTGTGGAGAATTGGGCATTGCCGGAGATTTTCTGCTCCCCGACCTGAAGATCGTTGCGTCCGCTCAGCTCGGCATTCACTCCCATCGACTGCAGATAATCAATCACCGGCTGGGTGAATTTGAGGAAATTATGGAAAGACTGTCCGTCATCCTTGGTAATGAAGCTGAAGTTCAGATTGCCCAGATCATGATAGACCGCGCCGCCGCCGGATAACCGCCGTACGACCTGGATATTGTTGTCCTTCACATATTCCTGGTTGATCTCTTCGATGGTGTTCTGATGCTTGCCGATAATAATCGACGGGCTGTTGATATAAAAAAGCAGATAGCTCTCGTCCATCGGCAGGTTCTTGAGTGCAAATTCCTCAATTGCCAGATTGACCGATGCGTCTGTAATTCCGGTGTTATCGATAAAAAGCATAGTGATTCCTCCGCTTGGCCATAGTAAACTGCTGTACTTATTCTAAACTAAAAGAGAGATTTCCACAAAATCGAAAGTTTAACTTATCCGGCTGGCGTTACGCAAGACCGCCAGTTTACCCTCCATTGAGGCTGTAAGCGGACTTCTGCCGGCAGAATAAGCTTCGCCCGGTACTTCTCCGCTTGATAAGTGCCTGGGATCATCATGCCGGGCGCACCTGTGCGTTGCTGTAAGAGCATTGACGTACTTCCGGCAATAGGCCGATAATTGGGTGAAGGATTGCTAAGTTTCACACAGATTGTTGTATGAGATACAAGAATTGTCCTGCTAAACCGCTTGGAGGGGACGAAATGCTGCCTTTTATACAACAGTTCTGGATTATTGCCGGGATCATGCGGAGAATGTTGTATTATGGGCAGGATTTTTGCAGCGGCTGATCTGCTACTCAAATAAGTGTAGTTCAATTAAATTAATGAAGTAATGATTGAGCGTAAAGGGAGTGTACTCATGCTTGAAAAATACGGACACGGCGGCGATCTGCTGACAGCGGCCGAGCTATACGGGGAGAATAGCGGCGGCTTCCTGGATTTCAGCGCCAATATTAATCCGCTGGGCCCGCCGCCGGGGGTGCTCGCGCTGCTGCGGGATGCGGTCTCCGCGATTACAGCTTATCCTGATCCGGGACACCGGAGGCTGAAAGCGCTGCTCGCGGAAAATCTGGGAGTGGGCACGGACTGGATTATCGTTGCCAATGGAGCCGCCGAGTCGATGGCCCTGCTTCTGCTGGCAGTGGCTCCGCGCCGCGTAGGCATCGTCGAGCCCTGCTTCTCCGAATACCGCCAGCTGGCGGAGCAGTTCGGTGCAGAGGTTTTGTCCGTTCAGGGGACCCGCGGCAGCGATTACCGGGCCTCCGTGGACGAGATCTCCGGCCTGCTGGAGCAGACGGATCTGCTGTTCCTCGGCCAGCCGAATAATCCGAACGGCGTCCAGTATCCGCTGGACGAGCTGCGGCTGCTGGCCCGCAAGGCGGAAGCCTGCGGGACGATTCTTGCGGTGGATGAAGCGTTCATTGACTTCATCCCGGAGGCGGACCGGCAATCCCTGCTGCCGGAGCTGGGGGCTTACCGTCATACGGTGCTGGTGCGCTCGATGACGAAGTTCTTTGCCATTCCCGGGCTGCGGCTGGGCTTCACCGCCGCACACCCGGAGCTTGCCGCGGCGATGACCGGCAAGCAGGTGTCCTGGAGCGTGAACGGCCTGGCACTGCTGGCCGGGGAAGCCTGTCTGCGCAGCGGCGACGGCTACGGGCAGGAGACGCGCGCGTTGATCGCAGCAGAGCGGCAGCTGCTGCGCCAAGGTCTGCTTGAGCTCGGCTGCGAAGTGCCGCCGGGCGAAGCGAACTTCCTGCTGCTGCGGCTGCCCGCTCCGTGGAGCGCGCAGGAGCTGCAGCAGCGGCTGGGCGCGGGCGGCATTCTCGTCCGCAGCTGCGCTATGTACCCCGGCCTTGAGCCGGGGCATATCCGCGTCGCGGTGAAGGGCCGGGCGGACAATGCCCGGCTGCTGCGGGAGCTGGGGGCGCTGCTGCGGGCGGGGAGCTGAGAGCTGCAGCAGTTGAGAGCGTGCCAGCCGCCAGCCGCCAGCCGCCAGCGTGCCAGCCGTTAGCCGTTACGTTCCAGCCGTCAGCCGTTAGGTGCTAGCCGTCAGCGTGCCAGCCGCCAGCCGTTACGCGCCAGCCGCCAGCCGCAGGGGGCCAGAAGCCAGCCGTTACGTGCCAGCCGCCAGCGGTTCTTCGGCTCGCTTCGCTGCCGGTGTGCACGCAGTCTCTCCTCAAGAAATTAGTGGAAAAAGGCCATTTAATTGTCCTTAACCAGACAATTCCGGGACAGCAGTTGGAAAAATTCCATCTCTCCGGGTCCAAATACAAGCCAAATCTGACCCATACGGACACTACAGCCCTTAACCACTCATAATAGGCCCTTTTGACGGGTTTACGGACACCACAGCCCTTATCCACCACTTTTCATATGCCAGCTCCACTTTTCGGGCGGAATAAAGGCGCTGGTGTCCGTAAGAACCGGCACTCAGGTGCTTTGGCCCTTTTGACGGGTTTACGGACACCACAGCCCTTATCCACCACTTTTCATATGCCAGCTCCACTTTTCGGGCGGAATAAAGGCGCTGGTGTCCGTAAGAACCGGCACTCAGGTGCTTTCCGCAGGCTTAACGTCTCTGCTGTCCGTAAAAATAAGCTATTCACTTGCTAAACCGTTGTGTGACGTCTACTTTCTTGACAGAGCCCCACTTATTAGGCCGGCTATAGCGCCGAACGGAACTAGTCTCTTATCGGTAGGGTCCATCATCTATTGACTGTACAAAGAAATCGCTCCTTTTGAAATGGCGGGTGGTACCTCCATTAATTACAGGAACGGTTTTTTTGTGTTGTTTTGAAGAATGTATGTTACCTGGATAGTTATCGGCAACGCGTTCACCCCGCAGACTTGTTGCTAAGCGTGGATGAACCCAGGCATTGCGGTTACCCGGATGGCCGGGCCGTAAAGAGGTAAAAAAAGTCGGCTGGATGTAAAGATATTCGTATGTTTAAACTTACCGGATTTTTATATGCTTAAACCAAATAGATAAGGAGGTTAACGATGCCTAGAATACCGCTCACAAAAATTCCGGTTATGTTATTGCTGGCTTCACTGGTCCTATCCTCAACCCCGCTTGGCCAGCCCCCGGCCGCCTATGGAGCAGACGGTGCAGATGCCGCAGATGCCGCTGTAAGCTCCCCCGCACTTGATATTACCCAAAGTAAAGTAGAAGGTGAGTATGCGCTGGATCTGTCGGAGGTTGGGAATGTAGACTGGCTGCATCTGAAAGGCAACGGCCCGGATGACATCATTCAGATTAAAAAGGCCGTTCCCAGCTCTGTAACCTTCAGCGTGTACGGGAACGATACCACAGGTACCGAAGGGAAGCCGGATAGGGGCAATGACGGGAATTATTTGTCCTATTCCTGGAATGACGGCATGGCTGGTTATGAAAGGGCTGTCAAGGATACCGGATTCGGCGTGTTTTTCCCCAAGAATAGAGATTCGGGGATATACGGGGATGTAGGCTGGACCTTCCAAATTGCCCCGCAGCCGCAGGAGTCAACGGTCGTATTCGGCATCGGGCTATGGCAGGCTAAAGCTGCTTTGAAGATCTATGCGGATATGAACCTCATGGAGACGAAGGAAATCAGTGCGGGGGGGACCTCGGAAGTATATAAGTATCAAATTAAGGTGCCCGCCAATGTGCAATTAAAGGTTGAGGGTCTGCAGGCAGAAACCCTTTCACGGTACGGTAACATGTCCTTCTCGGGACTGGCGGTAAGCAGCAAGGAGGTAGCCGACAAAAGCGTGCTGCAGCTTGCCTATAATCAGGTGAAAGACAAGCTCCAAGGCGTATATACGGATGAATCCTGGGAGGGTTTTGTACAGGCAAGAGCTGAAGCCAAGCGTGTTCTGGACAAGCCGGATGCCCTCCAGGCGGAGATCGACACGGCCCTGTCTCTTCTAGAGCAGAAGCAAGCGGCTCTGGTAAGAAGAGAAACCAATCTGATGGTCGATTACACAGGTGCTGCGGAGAATGAATACGAATTTGGCAGTAATGGGGATCAGCAGGACAGATATCAGACTTTTACAGCTCAGGAGAGCTTCGAGATGCAGTATGCACAAGTAAATGTGAGGAAAATGTCCAATAGCGTAAGTGACTTGACTGTGAAGCTATATGGGACAGACCCTTCCGGCTTCCCGGCAGGTGCTCCTCTTGCAGAGACGGTGGTCGGACGGGACCGTGTTGCGGACGGTGAAATGACTACGATTCCACTCCGTTACAGTCTCGCCGGAAATACACGGTACGCTCTGGTTTTATCACAGAAGAATCTGTCCGCCGGCAAATACCGCTGGATGGTCATGAAGAAGAACGGGGAAACGGCAAGTGAATTTTTCGGCAAAAGTGTCTCCGGAGCCTTCCAATCCGAAGCACATCTGGGCACTGGTATCTTAAGAATTATTAAGAATACGGATGTGGACAGAACCGCCTTGCAGGCCTTAATCGATGATATTGCCATATCTAACTACAACAGCAGGCTGTACACCGTACAGTCGTGGTCTGCACTCGAAGCCGCATTGGCTAATGCCGGCCTGGTTTTGAACGATTTTGATGCTGATCCGGAGGAGATCAATGCAGCGCTCAGCCATTTGCAGGCGGCAAGGGGCCAGCTGGAGATTAATATGGATATGGCGGCGATTGCCGGGCAGATCGATCTTATTAGCCGGGCCGTTATTAAAGGCTACACCCTCAGTTCCCTGAACACCTTGAATGAAGCTGTGCAAGCCGCCAAGGCGCTGGAGGCCAACGCCCCGGATAACGAGAAGCTGACCGCCTACTCCGCTGTTTTGGAAGCGGTTCATAACTTGAAGACCGCGGGCAAATACCAGTACGATACCCATGCGCAAATGACAGCGGCCTTCGGCTTCGAAGGAGACAAGAATGCTTCGCTCGCTTTTCTGGACGGATCGTATCAAATCGGCGGAAGCCGTCCGGAGCAGCATGGTCCGGTGGCCCTGAAACAAATGGTCACCTTCGGAGTTGCGGACACAAGCAACATTAAGTGGACCAAAGGGGAAGGTTATTTACCGGTAATGATCAGTGAATATACGAAGAATAAAGTAGACTACAAGATTGAGACCTTCGCCAACAAACATACGTTGGACCATAAGGATTATGTCGTCAATTATTCCAGAGTCACGGCTACGAATCATTCAGGCGAGCTCACGCTGCTGCCGGTCGTCTCGGGCAATCTGGTGCCAATCAATGCGGACGCTGTAAATACGTACACCGTTCAGCCGGGGGAAAGCGTTGTCAGGGAATATGCGATTGAAGCTGATAAATATGAATATTTTGACAAGAACGTGACCCGGTTTACTTCCTTGACCAAAGAGCAGGTGGCGGGTCTGGGAACCTTCGAAGCCAACTACAGTGAGATGAAGGCTTATTGGCTGACGAGACTCTCCGCAGTAGTGGATATCGGCTTACCGAACCGTGAGCTTGAAAATGCGTTCAAATCCGGCTATATCGATACGCTGATTATTAAAGATGATACGTATCTGCATGTGGGGGAGAACGGCTATGCCCGGTTATTCTCCCATGATACGCTGGGCATTCTGGTGAACCTGATTCAGAGCGGGGATTTCGCCCATGCGCAGGATTATCTGAAGAGTATCCCGTTGACAGGAGGAATAAACATTGAGACGGGGCAGGTGGACAGCAACCTGTATTGGGATACGAACTGGAAAATTCCGTGGGCCTATGCGGTTTACTTAAGTAAAACCGGTGACGCCTCCATATTTGATGAGCAGATGACCGCCGATGACGGCTCCACGGGTACCGTATTTGAGAAGCGGGTTAAATTCGGGGCGAGAACCATCGAGAGTGACCGCAACGCTGACGGAATTATGAAAAAAACGTATGCGATTGATTCCGAGGGCAACTGGACGATCGACAATTATTCCGCCCTGACCGGTCTGACCGCCTATGAATATGTAACCCGCGAGCTCTACCGTATAAAGAATGACGAAGCCTATTTGCAGGAGGCAGAGTGGGCAAAAGCAAGGTATGACGACTTATTGGCCAAATTCACAGCCAAGCTGCAGCAGACGATAACAGAAGAAGGGCTTGATTATATTCCGGCCTCGGTTGTTGAAACCAATGATGAGAACCGGATGAGAGACTCCAGAGATGCGAACTGGGCTTCCATGTTCCTGTTTGGCAGATGGCACTGGGACGGATATCTGTATGGGGCGGAGCAGCCTGAGGATAACATCAACCTGAAGCTGCTAGATGATACGTATTCCTATGGAATCAATCGGCGTATTCAGGAGGATACGACAGATTCTCCGTACAACTTCGGGGGGTATCCGCATGGCTTTTATTCAAGCGCGTACAACGCCGGATACGGAAGCGCTGCGCTGCGCGGAGAAGAATACCGGGATATGGGCATTAAAGCTTATGAATTCATGATTGAAAATTCGATGAGCGGGCCGTTCAGCTGGTGGGAAGGGATCAATTATCCCGTTCCGGGAAGTCCTTGGGCACAGACGAATGAGCAGTTGAACCTTCAGAATACACCGGGCGGCGGCGGATCGGCCCAGCATATGTGGGGACAATCCGTTAACTCCAAGGTACTCATTGACTCTCTGATTGCCGAGCGGATTTATGATCAGAACCAGAAGGCTGAGATTATTGTAGGCCGCGGTATCCCTAAGGAGTGGGTCAAGGATGCTGCCAAGAACAATAATAAGGTGGCTAGCGTGCAAAATTACCCCGCCTTGCAAGGCGGCAGAGTAGGGTACAGCATTGTAAGACAAGATAACCAGCTCGTGGTGACCTTCAGCAGCGACTTGAGCCAGGCGAAAGCTGGTGCGGGAGAGGCTAGCTTCAGTGTCCAATTGCCGAGCATGGTGAACAATATTACGGATGTATCTGCAGGCATAATGGATAACACCAAAGGTATCGTTACGGTTCCGTTAAATACAGCCTCAGTAACGATAACTTTAGGTGATTTACCGAAACCGCTGGCTGTTAACTTAGATAAGGATAAGCTTGAAATTGTTTATGCCGAAGGAGACCTCCAGACCTCGGTTACGAAAGACGTTATTTTGCCGGCAGCAGGTGAGCATGGAAGTGAAATTACCTGGACCTCAAGTCATCCGGATATCATTTCGGGCAAAGGGGAAGTTAAGCGTCCGGCGAGCACAACCGTGGTGACTTTGACGGCCATCCTTAAGAAAGACGGGGCAGAGGCGCAGAAAAGCTTCGTATTGACGGTTCTAAAGGCAGACACCAAGCCTGACGGAGGCACGGATACAGGGAACAATGGCAACAACGGTAACAACGGTAATAACAGCAATAACGGCAATAATGGCAATAACAACAATAATGGGAATGCGGGCAACAACACGGGGAATACCGGTACTATCGTAACCACCGGCAATACGGACAGCACAGGAAATGCAGGCGATGGCGGTATGGCTACTCAGCCTGCGTTCAAGGATGTAGAGAAGCACTGGGCAAAAGAGAGCATTATAACTGCGGCGCAGCGCAAGCTGGTGAACGGTTATGCAGACGGAACCTTCCGTCCGGACGGAGCCGTTACGCGCAGTGAATTCGCGGTGATCCTGGGCCGCGCCTTACAGGTGGACCTTGCGCAATCCGGACTTTCCTTTACGGATGAAGGCAGCATTCAGCCATGGGCGAAGCCGTATGTTGCCGCTGCGGTTAAATCCGGCTGGATTACAGGCTATACGGATCAGTCCTTCCGTCCCGGCGGAAAGATTACCCGCCTGGAGATGATTACAATGATTGTCCGGGCGCTGGAATGGAAGACAGACTCCAAGGCTAAGGCAGCTTTTGCTGATGCGGAGCTTATTCCTTCATGGGGTCAGCCGTATGCGGCAGCCGCCTATGAAGCGGGTCTTGTTGAAGGCCAGGACAATAACCGGCTGGCTCCGAATGATCAGGCAACGCGGGCAGAGGCCGTGACCCTGATTCTTAGACTGTTAGACAAAACTGAACAGCAGTAGCATGAGGCAGAGCAAGCTGGCGTCCGGATTTCCGGCGTCAGCTTTTTGTTTTTGCAGGCTACAAACTTTGATACAGAGAAAACGAGATACTATATAATGATATAGTCGGTTTAGGAATAGTTTACTGCGCGAGAGGAGCGGATGTAACGTGAAAGAAGTGAATGTGAATCTACCCTTTAATCTTGACGGTGGATTGGCGGTGTACCAGAGCAGGGTCTGGCAGGGACTAACGCTGGAGTGGCGGGAAGGCCATCTGCTGCTGGAATTTCCGGCTGAGGCGGACAGTATATCAAGCGCAGTGTATGGCGGAGGAACAGGCCGCCTGAAGCGGGCGGTGAACCAATATGTCACCCGGGACTACGAATGCAGCAATCCGGTACGGGATATGGAAAATAAGCTGCAGGAGTGGGGTTATCCGCTGGAAGGCTGTGCCGGACTGATGACGGCAGTTCCGCTTGAACATGTCGCAGTTGCCGAGGAGGATACCGGCTCTGCGGGGATTATGTGCTGCGTGACAGCGGCTGCGGGCAATGCCGCCCGTGCCGGAACGCAGCGCAGCGTGCTGGCGGCTTACCGCCCGGGCACGATTAACATCATGCTCGGCATTGACGGATGGCTGTCGCCGTCGGCTATGGTCAATGCCGTGATGACGGCGACGGAAGCGAAGGCTGCCGCACTGGCAGATCTCGGAATCACGGATTCCGAGAACGGTCTAATCGCAACCGGGACCACAACGGATGCCATCGTGCTCGCGGTGAGCGGGAGCCGCCGCTATGCAGCGGAGCATGTGTATGCCGGAACTGCGACCGACCTCGGAGGAGCCATTGGCAGGCTTGTGTACAGTGCGGTGACGGAAAGTTTGCGTTCGGTGAAGGCAGCGGAAGCGGTGCGGAGAGCACAAGCAGCACTGCCCGGTCTGTCCGGGCAGCAATCGAAAGGCGGCCGGGAATAATGTCTGGAATGATGAACATGAGCCGCCAGGAACCGCAGCGGGGTGAGCCAAGGTGAAGCTTGCCATCATACTGTTGGCCGCTTATGTTGTGGACCGGATTGTCGGCGATCCGCGTAATCTTCCCCATCCCGTTGTCTATATGGGGAAGGCCATCAGTGCGACAGAGCGGCTTATCCGCCGCTTCGCATCGGCGCCCCGTGCCCTGAAGCGGGCGGGGATGCTGCTTCCGCTCCTGGTAGCAGGAGGCGCATGGGTGCTGACAGCGCTGCTTGTGATGCTGTTCTACCGGATATCCCCCTGGCTGGCCGGGGCGGCCGAAGTGTGGCTGATCTCCACGACGATCGCCTCCAAAGGGTTGAAGGATGCCGGGATGGCAGTTTTCGCAGAACTCCGCCAAGGGGATATTCCCGCTGCCCGCAGAGCGCTGGGAATGATCGTCGGCCGGGATACGGCGCATCTGGAGAGCCCGGAAATCGTCCGCGGCACAGTGGAGACAGTGGCGGAGAACATCGTCGACGCGATCATCTCGCCGCTGTTCTTCGCCCTGCTGGGCGGGGCTCCGCTGGCTATGGCTTACCGTGCGGTGAACACGCTGGATTCCATGGTTGGCTACAAGAACGACAAGTACCGCGATCTCGGCTGGGCATCCGCCCGGCTGGATGACGTCGCGAATTACATACCGGCGCGGATTACAGCGCTATTACTAACCTTATGTGCGGCGCTGCTGCGGCTGGACTGGCGGAGATGCTGGCGTACCGTCCGGCGGGATGCACGTCTTCATCCCAGCCCGAACAGCGGCTACCCGGAATCGGCAGTTGCCGGAGCACTGGGCATCCGGCTGGGCGGAGAAAATGTATACCACGGCGTAACCTCCTTCCGCGCCTACATGGGAGATCCCCTGCGGACAATGGAGCCGGAGGATATTATCGTGACTGCGCGGATGATGATGCTGTCTTCAGCCATATTTGTCTGCCTGTGTGCAGCGGTTGCCTTGTTATGGCAGGGGATGGGGGGCTGAGCGGAGTGCAGGTGGACGAGGACGAGGGTAAGGATACGAGTAAGGACAAGGACAAGGACAAGGACAAGGACAAGGAAGGCCACTTGAAGGATTCGGCTCTGGTAGATCGCAGCGTTCTAAGTAACCCGGCACCACAGCAGGAGCTGGAGTTGAAGTTGGGGCAGGAGGTGGAACTGGAGCAGGAGTTGGAGCAGGAGGTGGAACTGGAGTTGGAGCAGGAACTGGAGCAGGAACTGGAGCAGGAGTTGGAGCAGGAGCCTCAACTGGAGCAGGAACTGGAGCAGGAACTGGAGCTGGTGCTTGTCCGTCATGGGCACACGCAGTGGAACAAGGAACGGCGCTATTTAGGGAGTACGGATCTGCCACTGCTGCCGGAGGCGCGGCAGCAATTGTCCGCACTAAGCGACCAGCCTGCGCTCGGCGGGGAATTCTGGCGTGTCTATTGCAGTGACCTGCTCAGATGCAGGGAGACGCTGGCAGCCGTGGCTCCACACCTGGAGCGGCAGGCCATCTATGATTCGCGGCTGCGCGAGCTGGATTTTGGTGTCTGGGAAGGCTGCAATTATGAGCAGCTGAAGGATAACAGACATTACCGCAGTTGGATTGACCACCCCGAATTAGTAACACCGCCGGAAGGGGAAGCGTGGGAACAGTTTGAAGCCCGGGTGGATGATTTCTGGGATCAGCTGGAGCAGGAACTGGAGCAGGAACTGGAGCATACAAGCATTAACGGGGGGATGCCCTGGCTTGAAACCAGCGAACCAGGGGGAGTTCAACCAGCGGTAGTTCCTGCAGCGGTAGTTCCTCCAGCAGAAGTTTCACCAGTACCAATCTCAGCTATGGCGGTTCCACCAGTACCAATTTCATCTTCGGCAGTTCCATTAGCGCCAGACTCACCGCCCAATCCCCCGCCTCCACGCGTGCTGATAGTGACTCATGGCGGCATCATCCGGCTGCTGCTGGCGCGTCTGACCGAAGGAGTAACCTTCTATACAGCAGCTGCACCCGCTCCGGGTGAAGTCACTGTACTGAATCTTCGGAAGGATGAAGGAGCCTGGCGCATGATACCGTGCGAAGTGTAGCTCCCACGGCTGGACTAGGGACCACTATAATTCGGTTGCGAACAACCGAATACAATGCGCCGCCGATAGGGTTAATTAGCCAAATGTATGCGAAAAACCGAATACAATGCGCCGCCGATAGGGTTAATTAGCCAAATGTATGCGAAAAACCGAATACAATGCGCCGCCGATAGGGTTAAGCTGGACTAGGGACCACTATAATTCGGTTGCGAACAACCGAATACAATGCGCCGCCGATAGGGTTAATTAGCCAAATGTATGCGGAAAACCGAATACAATATGCCACCGATAGCGTTAACGAGCCAAATGTATGCGAAAAACCGAATACAATGTGCCGCCGACAGCGGTAACGAGCCAAGTGTATGCGGAAAACCGAATACAATGCACCGCCGATACGGTTAACGAGCCAAATGTATGCGAAAAACCGAATACAATGCGCCGCCCATCGGGTTAACGAGCTAAATGTAAGCGAAAAACCGAATACAATGCGCCGCCGATAGGGTTAACAAGCCAAATGTATGCGAAAAACCGACTACATTGTCCCCCTTAGAACCACAGCCGGAAGAAAATCCCGGGGCTGTGGTTCTTTTTTTACGGCGGAGTCTGTGCCATGATAGCTATGGGGGCGATAGCGGTATGTTTAAGGATTTCAAGCTCATTGCCGGACGTCCGGTATATATCCAGGTGAAGGATTACATGAAGCATCTTATTATCAAAAGCGCGCTCCAGGGCGGGCAGAAGCTCCCCTCTACACGGGAACTCAGCACACTCCTCAAGGTCAGCCGCAATTCCATTATCTCAGCCTACGAGAGTCTGGAGGATGACGGCTTCGCGTATACGGTGCAGGGCCAGGGGAGTTATGTCTCACCAGGTGCTGCAGCGGGGCACGGAGATCCTGAAGCGGCCTCCTGGAGCATGGACTGGAAAGAGCGGCTCAGCGGCCAGGCGCTGCTCGCGGAAGAGCTGGACATTATGAAGCGGGGAATCCGCGCGGGGAAAGGAACGATTTCTTTTACCAGTATCGCGCCGGATGAGAGCCTCTTCGATCTGGATCATGTCAAAAAAGCTTTTCTGGAACGCATGTCCGTGGAGGGCAACGTTCTGCTGAATTATGGATATGCCAAGGGATATAAACCTTTAATAGATTATTTGCGGCAATATATGGAGCACAAGGGCGTGGATATGCGCGGGAAGGATCTGCTGATTACGAACGGGTTCACGGAGGGCTTCGACATAGTGTTGTCTGCTCTGGGTAAGCGGCATGGCGCTGTGATCTGTGAGAACCCGACGCATCATACGGCGATTAAGAATCTGAAGCTGCACGGCTTCGAAATTCACGGGGTAACAATGGAGCGGGATGGCATCCACCTCGGCGAACTCAAGCGCGCGCTCGAAGAGCGGGAATACGACTGTGCGTATCTGGTCCCCTCCTACCACAATCCTACCGGAATTGTCATGTCTCCCGAGAAAAGACAAGGCCTAATGAAGCTCATGTCGGATTACAAGGTGCCGGTTATCGAGGATGGTTTCAACGAGGAGCTGCGTTATTCGGGTGCCCATGTGGCTCCGTTAATGGCGACGGCGGGCAGCGGGAACAGCGTCATCTACCTCGGCAGCTTCTCCAAAGTGCTATTCCCCGGACTGCGGGTAGGCTGGGTGCTGGCGGATCAGGAGCTGATCTATTACCTGGAAAGTGTCAAAAGGGCACGCAGTATTCATACCTCGACGCTCGACCAGTCTATTTTGTACCAATATCTGCTGGGGGGCAATCTGGAGAAGTATCTGAAGAAGGCCCGGCTGGAGTATAAACGCAAATACGAGCTGACGCTGGCGTGCTGCAAGGAGCATATTCCTTATGCTTCATTATCGGGGGACGGGGGATTGCATCTGTTTGTAACGTTCGCTGAAGGCTTCAGCACAAGGGAATTGCTGGCGGCGTGCCACGGGCAGGGGGTTATTTTTACGGCGGGAGATATCTTCTTCACAGACGGCACAGGGCAGAATACGCTGCGGCTGGGCTTCTCCAGAGTAGCGGATGAGGATATACGCAGAGGGATCGAAGTTATCGGCAGGACAGCACGGCAACTTATGGGATGAAGGGGTGTACGGATATGATTAGAGTGGGAGTTATTATGGGCGGCGTATCGTCTGAATATGAGGTGTCAATGAATACCGGCAGGGAGATGCTGAAGGCGCTGGATTCGGCAAAATACACCGGGATTCCTGTACCCATCACCTCGCGTAAAGAGCTGCTGGAGGGAGTCGTGGGGCTGGACTTCGCTCTGCTCGCCCTGCATGGGACTTACGGCGAGGATGGCACCGTACAAGGTGCGCTTGAAACGCTCGGCATTCCTTATTCCGGGAGCGGCGTGTTGTCCAGCAGTCTCTGCATGGATAAAGGGCTGGCCAAGACGATTATCCGCAGCAAAAGCATCCCCACACCCGACTGGCTGTGCTGGGAGCATATCAATGAATATGCACCGGAAGCCGTGGACCGGCTGGGTTATCCGGTGATGGTCAAGCCGAATTCCGGCGGCTCCAGCATCGGCATGACCAAGGTGAACCATCCGCAGGAGCTGCGCGGGGCGGTGGAGAAGGCTTTTGCCGCTGACTGCTCCGTGCTGATTGAGCAATATACCTTAGGACAGGAGATTACCTGCTCCATTCTCGGTGGAGAGCTGCTGCCGGTAATCGGGATTCAGTCGCTCGGTGCCGACTGGTTCGATTACAGCGCCAAATATGAGCAGGGCGGGGCGGAGGAACAGATCATCCAGTTGCCTGCGGAGGTCGAGGAACGGGTGCGTACGGCGGCACTTACCTGCTACCGGGCGCTGAAATGCGCGGTGTATGCACGGGTGGATATGCTGCTGAAGGATGGCATTCCTTATGTGCTGGAAGTGAATACGCTGCCCGGCATGACCGCAACCAGCCTGCTGCCGCAAAGTGCAAGGGCGTCTGGCATCTCCTTCACCCGGCTGCTGGATGAGATTATCACCGGATCGCTGCGGGAGCGCGGAGGTATGGGTGGAGCAGCGGAAGCACCAGAAGCACCAGAAGCAGCACAACTGGTACAGCAAGGGGGTGGCGGGTTATGAACAGAAAACAATCTGCTTTGCCTGTGGACCGCAACCCCCGCATCCCGCGCCTCTCAGGCATCTCCATGCACAACGACCCCATTACTCCGCGTCTAAGGGAGATTCCGCCTTCGGGCATCCGCGCTTTTTTTGATCTGGCTGCGGGTAACAACGATATTATTTCACTTGGGGTTGGCGAACCTGACTTCGCTACTCCCGAACAGGTCAGAGCGGCCTGTATCCGCGCCCTGGACCGCGGGGAGACGATGTATACGCCTAACAGCGGGAGGATGGAGCTGCGGGAGGAGATTGCCGGGTATTTGCAGAAGGGCTTCGACCTGCAGTACGATCCTGCGGACGAAATATTGGTTACTGTAGGGAGCAGTGAAGCCGTGGATCTGGCGCTGCGCGCCTTCATCGCACCGGGCGATGAGATTCTGATTCCTTCCCCGGGTTATGTCGCCTATGCGCCTATCGCCTATCTGAATGGCGGAACGCTGGCCACGGTGGAGACGACTGTGGAGCAGGGCTTTAAGCTCACGGCTGAAGCACTGAAGCGGGCAATCACTCCGCGATCCAAGCTGCTGATGGTGAATTTTCCGAGTAACCCTACGGGGGCGGTAATGACCAATGAGGACTGGCTGCCGGTAGCTGAGGTGGTGAAGGAGCACGGGCTGATCGTGATTTCGGATGAGATCTATGCCGAGCTGACCTACGACAGCGCACATGTAAGTATTGCCTCACTCCCCGGCATGAAGGAGCGGACGGTGGTGATCAGCGGGTTCTCGAAGGCTTTTGCCATGACCGGCTGGCGGGTCGGATATGCCTGCGGGAACCGCGAACTGCTGGCGGCTATGCTCAAAATTCATCAATACACAGCCATGTGTGCGCCTGTACTGGGCCAGATCGCCGCTGCCGAATCCCTGCGCAGTGCTCTGCCGGATAAAGACCGGATGAAGGCATGCTTCAAGGACCGCCGGACAATGTTTGTAGACGGACTGCGGTCTGCCGGACTGCCCTGCCATATGCCGCAGGGGGCATTCTATGCTTTTGCCTCCATTGCCCGCACCGGCATGAGCTCGGAGGAATTCGCCTTAAGGCTGCTGAAGGAGGCGGGAGTCGCAGTTGTTCCGGGCCATGTGTTCGGGGCTGGCGGAGAAGGGTATATCCGCTGCTCCTATGCGGCTTCTACAGCGAAGCTGACCGAAGCGCTGGAGCGGCTGGAAGGCTTCATGAAGGTAAAAATCTAATTGTAAGATCAATCTATATCACCTATAATCCTTTAAGGAAGAAATAGGGATATGTTAGAATTCAATTGGCTTGCAGCCAAGTCAGCAGAAGCTCCCTTCTTCAGAGCAGGGAGCTTTTTTTGTGTTCTGATGACAGTATGCAGAGCAGATAGAAGTGGATTGTTTTCAATAGAATATACAATAGATAACAGGAGGTAATATCATGATCACAGCCTTACAAGAAGTAACCGGACGGATTGCTCCGCCTGATGAAAAAGCTACCTTACGCGCGGTGCTCCGCCTGAACAGCCTGACCAAGCCGCCGGGAAGCCTCGGGCGGCTGGAGGCGCTGGCCGTCCGGCTGGCCGGGATCTCCAAAGTAGAACAGCCCTGTTACAGCAAACGTACGGTAGTAGTTATGGCAGCGGATCATGGGGTCTGTTGTGAAGGGGTCAGTGCTTTTCCGCAGGAGGTTACAATGCAGATGGCCTATAACTTCCTGAGCGGCGGCGCCGCAGTGAATGTGCTGGCCCGCCAAGGCGGTGCAGAGGTGCAGTTCGTGGATATTGGCATTAACGGTGACATCAGCCATCCGCAGCTGATCGACCGCAAAGTGCGCCGCGGCACGGACAATATGGCGGCAGGTCCGGCCATGAGCCGGGAGGACGCGCTGCGCGCCATTCTGGCTGGGGTTCAGGTGGCCCAGGAAGCGGTGAAGAACGGGACGGAGATTTTTATTACCGGTGAGATGGGCATCGGCAATACTACGGCAAGTGCTGCGGTGCTGTGCGCACTGGAAGGCATCCCGGCGGAGACAGCAGCCGGACGGGGGACAGGCATCGACGAAGAGCGGCTGCGACACAAAATATCGGTGATAGAGCGCGCCCTGAAGGTTAATGCGCCGAATCCGGCAGATCCGATCGATGTGCTCTCGAAGGTAGGCGGGCTTGAGATTGCCGGCCTGGCCGGTCTGATTCTGGGAGCGGCTGCGCTGCGGATTCCGGTCATTCTGGACGGTTTTATTTCCGGAGCGGCAGCCCTCGTCGCCAAGGCATTGGCACCGGAATCGACGGCTTACATGATTGCTTCCCATGTCTCAGGCGAGCAGGGGCATAAGCTGATGCTGGACCGCCTCGGTCTGGAGGCCCTGCTTGATCTTGGACTGCGCCTCGGCGAAGGCACCGGCGGCGCGCTGTGCCTGCATTTCATTGAAGCGGTCTGCCGGATTATGCGGGAGATGGCGACCTTCGAGAGTGCGGGGGTCTCCGGGTCGGAGAGCGTATGAGCATCCTTGTAACCGGAGGGGCACGCAGCGGGAAAAGCGGCTTCGCCGAGCGCTTAACCAAGAAGCTGGCAGACCCGCAGCAGGCGGTCTATGTGGCGACCGGGCAAGCGTTCGATGAAGAGATGAAGGCGCGGATTGCCCTGCACCGGCAGCAGCGGGAGGAGGGCGGCTTCCGCTGGGAGACACGGGAAGAGCCGCTTGAACTGTCGGCGCTGCTCCGGCGGCTGTCCGGCAGCGGTCAGGCAGTCTTGGTGGACTGCCTGACGCTCTGGCTGTCCAACCAGCTGCTGGCTGTGGAGGAACGGAGTGACCGGCAGCAGCTGGTGGAGGCTGCAATTGCCGGACTGGAGCAGAG
This sequence comes from Paenibacillus sp. IHB B 3415, assembly GCF_000802655.2. Classification (NCBI taxonomy): domain Bacteria; kingdom Bacillati; phylum Bacillota; class Bacilli; order Caryophanales; family Paenibacillaceae; genus Paenibacillus; species Paenibacillus sp. IHB B 3415. The sequence continues at coordinate 126,784 of NZ_JUEI01000016.1, forward strand.
TGTCTCCAGCTTCAAGGGGACGCTAATTCTTGTTACCAATGAAGTAGGCGACGGCATTGTGCCGGAGTATTCACTGGGCCGGCTGTACCGGGACCTGGCCGGACGGATGAACGCGCGGCTTGCCCGGCAGTGTGAGCAGGTATTCCTGGTTACGGCCGGAATACCTGTGGAGCTGAAGAGCCGGGAGTACCTCCTGTGAGCGCGCGGGGGGATGCCGCTGCCGCGTTTCAGTTCCTGTCGCGGTTTCCGGTCAAATACAGCCCGGATTTCTCGCCTGAGCTGCTGCGCCGCAGCGTGGTCTATTATCCGCTGGTCGGCGCGGCCATCGGCCTCAGCGCCGCGCTTGGCGCAGCTGCCGCCGCCTGGCTGCTGCCGGCCTGGCCTGCCGCTGTTATCACCCTCATCCTGTGGGTGGGGCTGACCGGCGGGCTGCATCTGGACGGCTGGATGGACAGCGCCGATGCGCTGCTCAGCTACCGCTCGCGGGAGCGGATGCTGGAGATCATGAAGGACAGCCGCGTAGGCGCTATGGGCGTGCTGGCCTGCGTGCTGCTCCTGCTGCTGAAGGCCTCGCTGCTGGCGGCATTAATTGAAGGCGGCAGCTACAGCATGCTGCCGCTGCTCCTGCTGCCGCCGGTCTGGAGCCGCTGGTACATGGTGCGGGCCATGGCCCGCTATCCGCTGGCCCGCGGCAATGAAGG